>DASSTK010000386.1:0-2473 GCA_035707945.1 Sphingomonas sp. | reverse complement strand
TAGGGGGCACCCGGCTTCTGCCAGATGCCGAAATTCGGCAGGTTGGTCGCGCTCAGCGATACCATCGGGCCGCCTTGGACGCCAAAGTTCACCGAGGGGCCGATGCCGAAGGGAAAGAGCAGCGCGTCGTGCTCGAACTGGTGCGGCTCGGGCGCCATCTCGCCGTTGGCGAAGGGGGAGTCGTGCGCCTCCGGCAGGATGAGGCCGTCGCCGTCGAGCAGCTGATAGCGCGGCGCGCCCCCATTACCGAGCCGCACGACATGGCGCCGCCCCTTCCCGCCCGGCAGCGGCCAGCGGAAAGCCGGGTGGAAGCCGAAGCCGAACGGCATGTCGGTTTCCCCGAGATTGCCCACCTCGGCGGTCGCGACCAGCACCGCGTGCTCGAGCGCGTAAGTCACCGACAGGAAGAATTCGAAGGGAAAGCTCTTTCTGGTTTCCGCCGAAGGCTTCAGCACCAGCATGGCGCGATCCTGATGCTCGGCGGCGATCTCGAAAAGGCTGCGGCGGGCGAAGCCGTGCGGCTGCATCGGATAAGCCCGGCCGGCGATCGTCACCTCGCCGCCCGGGCTCTTGCCGACGACCGGAAACAGCAGCGGCGCCCGGCCGGTCCACCACTGCGGATCGCCGTTCCAGAGCCACTCCTCGCCGTCCGGCGTCACGATCGACTGCAACTCGGCGCCGAGCGGGGCGATGTCGACGGACAGATGATGGTTCGAAATCCGCATCAATTCCTCCGCGCGGGTTTTTCCATAGCCATGGACAGCGCCCGCCGCTTTGCCCTCCAAAAACACCGACGTCATTCCCGCGAACGCGGGAATCTCCGTTTTCTGTCCGAACCCCCGAAGCCAAACCGATATTCCCGCGTTCGCGGGAACGACGCCGCTATCCTGGAGCGGTCCGAGCTTATCTCAATACCCCTAAATATCGCGGCAGTGGTGGTCGAGCAGGGCCTCGGCGGAGAGGTTCTGCCAGTTAGCGAGGAGGAAGAACCCGTCCGAGCCGTCGCGCAGGGTTTCGGGCACCAGCGCCAGCGTCACGTGGCCCATCGGATGGTTCCGGGCGGGCGGCGCATCGGCGATGAGGCGAGCGACGTTGACGCCGCCGAGATCGGCGCTGGCGATCGTCCGGCCCCAGTAATAATTGCCGCGCAGCGGCTTGCGCATCCTGGCCCAGTTTTCGGTGATATCGTCCTTGAGCGCATGCAGTTCGCGGCCGACGGAGCCGCGCAGGCAATCGAGATGGATGTGGAAATGGTCCTGGGTCCGGGTGCCGCTGGCGTTGACCGCGAGCGCCAGGCCGTTTCGCGGCACCTTGCGGCCGAGTGCCGCCGCCACGTCATCGCGCATCGCCCAGGCGGCGTGCCAAAGGCCGGTCGCCGCGTCAGCCTGCAGCCCATGGCTCTCGATGCCGTCATAATCCGCCAGCGGCGCGAGCAGGAATTCGCTGGCGAAGCCGGGCGAATGGATGGTCACATACCCGTCGCTGGTCGAACTGCCGAGATTGACCTCGTTGCAGGGGAAGCTGATCCCGAACGCACGCTTCGACATCTCGCAGGCGGCAACGACGCCGCGCAGCGCGTCGCGTCCGAACGGATCGGCGAGGCTGGCCGTCGCCACCGCCAGGCCGATGCCGACGAGCAGCAGCGCGCCCCAGAGCACGATCCTGCCTGGCCGCTTTGTCCCCATCGCGCTCTGAACGTTCGATTCGCTCATGCCAGCCAAAATAGCGAGGAATCCGACGGCCCTATGGCCTTGAGCGGCCGATTCCGCGGCGTTATCCGACCCGGTGATCGTGAGGATAGCCGGTGACGGCGCTCGACGTTCGGCGCCAAAACGACGCAGGCCGAAAGGCCCGGCGCCCGTTCCGGCATGGACCGCCCTGGCCGGGCCATCAATTCAGGAAATATGCGACCAGCCGATGGCCGGTGATGGTGCGGTCGAGAAGACTCGAACTTCCACGCCTTGCGGCACAGCGACCTCAACGCTGCGCGTCTACCAATTCCGCCACGACCGCACGTGGTAGGAGCCCGCCCTCGCGGCGAAGCGAGCGAGCCTTTAGCAAATGATCCCCGGCCGCTCAAGCGATATAAGATGGCTCGCGCCCCTCAATTGTCAGCGCAGCCGGTAAAGCTTCTCGGTGACGGCGACGGAAAGCCGTCCATCGTCGATGCGCACCTCGCCCCGCGCGACCAGCGTGTTGTTCACATAGATGCGCAAGGGATCGGTCTCGAGCGAATCGAGTTCGATGATCGCACCCCGCCCCAGCCGCAGCAGGTGATGGACGGGCAACACCGCCGAACCCAGCTCGACGGACAGATCGACTTCAATCTCGTTCAATGTGCTCATAAATAGACTTGGACCGCCCCACCGGGCGCGACCGCACCCGCTCGCTGGAAGATGGACAGGGCATGGTTATCGAAGCGTTAACGACACCGCCCCTGGGCGAAAAGAAGCCGCGGCAGACGCTCTTTCGT
>DASSTK010000385.1:0-7699 GCA_035707945.1 Sphingomonas sp. | reverse complement strand
GGCCCCCCTCCGTCACGCGCTGCGCGCGCGCCACCTCCCCGTTCCGGGGAGGATTTAGGCATGGCCTCCACCCTCACCCATTTTTTCCGGCTGCTGCGCTGGGCGCGGACGCTGGCGCGGCACGGGGCGTTGACCGGGCTGGAGAATGACCCGCTCACCCCGCCCACCGTCCGCCGCCTGATCCGGCTCGCCCGCATCGGCGCGCGCGTCCCCAAACAGCCGCGCTACGCCGACGCGCTGGAGGCGATCGGCCCGGCCGCGATCAAGTTCGGGCAGGCGCTGGCGACCCGACCCGATCTGGTCGGCGAGGACGCCGCGCTCGATCTCTACCGGCTGCAGGACGCGCTGCCCCCCGTCCCCTTCCCGCTGATCCGCGCGGCGATCGAGCAGGGGCTGGGCAAGCCGATCGGCCAGCTTTTCGCTTCGATCGAGGAGGAGCCGATCGGCGCGGCCTCGATCGCGCAGGTCCATCGCGCGATCACCACCGACGGGCGGCAGGTGGCGGTGAAGGTGCTGCGGCCCGGTGTCGAGCAGGATTTCGCCCGCGCGATCGACACCTATGAATGGGCCGCAGCCCAGGCCGAGGCGCTGGGCGGCGAGATCGAGCGGCTGAGGCCCCGCCTCGTCGTCGCCACCTTCAAGCAATGGACCGCGCGCGAGCTCGATCTGCGCCGCGAGGGCGCGTCCGCTTCCGAGCTTTCGCGCAACATGGAGGCGGAGCCCGGCTTCTGCGTGCCCGCGATCGACTGGCAGCGCAGCGGCCGGCGCGTGCTTACGATGGAATGGATCGACGGCATCCGCATCAGCGACCGCGAGGCGCTGATCGCCGCCGGCCACGATCCGTCCGCGATCGCCGCCACGCTGGTGCGGAGCTTCCTCAGGCAAGCGATCGCCGACGGCTTCTTCCACGCCGATCTCCACCAGGGCAATCTGTTCGTGCTTCCGGACGGGCGGCTGGTGGCGATCGACTTCGGCATCATGGGCCGGATCAACCGTCAGGCGCGGCTGTGGCTCGCCGAGATCCTTCACGGCCTCATCACCGGCAATTACCGCCGCGTCGCCGAAATCCATTTCGAGGCGGGCTATGTGCCGCCGCACCACAATCTCGCCGAGTTCGCCACCGCGCTTCGCGCCGTCGGCGAGCCGATCCGGGGTCTGCCGGTCAAGGATATCTCGATCGGCCAGATGCTCGACGGGCTGTTCGCGATCACCCGCGATTTCGACATGCCCACCCAGCCGCATCTGCTGCTGCTTCAGAAGACGATGGTGATGGTGGAGGGCGTGGCGACCAGCCTCGATCCCGACATCAACATGTGGGACGTCGCCGCCCCCTTCGTGCGCGAGTGGCTGCGCGCCGAGCTTGGCCCCGAGGCGCTGATCGCGGATCGCCTGCGCGATCTCGGCCGCACCATCCATCTGCTGCCGGACCTGATCGAACGGCTCGACCGCCTGCTCCCGAAGCCGAGCCCGGTGCCGCCGCCCCCGCCGCTTTCGCATATCGAGCCGCTGCGGCCGGGTTCCGGCTGGCGCTACGGCGCGGTGGCGCTGATCGCGGCGGCGATCGGGGCGCTGATCGTGTGGCTGGCGCGTTAGCGCCCACGCTCCTACGGAGGCAGGAGTCCGGATCGGGCCCGAAACCCGCAATCCGGATTCCCGCTTCCGCAGAAAATACCGGGAAGCAACTATACGGGACGGCTTACTCCGCCGTCAGCGGCGCAGCCCCGATATGCGTTCCGGTCGCCCGCGCGACGGCGGCTTCCGCGCGGCGCGTTGCAGTCGTCCGGCAATGCTCGCGAGCCGTGAGGCTGAACTCATTGCCGCAGACATTGCCTGCGGCCCCCTGGATTCGCGCCGCGAGCGTCCGCCGGCCCGCATCCGACGCCAGATTCAGATCGGCATAGGAAACCGCCTGGCTGCGATAGGCGCCCGACTCCGTTTCATGGGTGACGACCTGGGCGGAAGCGGCGCTCGCGCCGAGAATGGCGGCAACGGCGATCAGCGGCAGGGAAGGACGAAGGAGAAACATGGTCGGCCCTTTCTTGTCTAGCCGGCCCGTCGCCGGCTCCTCCTGCCCAGCAATGACTGTGCCAGTTGAGTAATACACTGGATTTACGTCGCAGCCCCGCGCGCCGACTGGCGGGATTTGCGAAGAGTTGGCGAACAATCCTCTTCGGAAAGGATCAGGGGAGCAGCAGGCTCGCGTCGCCGTAGCTGTAGAAGCGGTAGCCTTCGGCGATGGCGTGGGCGTAGGCGGCGCGCATCGTCTCCAGCCCCATCAGCGCCGAGACGAGCATGAACAGGGTCGACTTGGGCAAATGGAAGTTGGTCATCAACCCATCGATCGCGCGGAAGCGATAGCCGGGGGTGATGAAGATGTCCGTGTCGCCTTCGAAGGGCCGGATCACGCCCGTTTCGTCCGCCGCGCTTTCGAGCAGGCGCAGGCTGGTGGTGCCGACCGCGATCAGCCGCCCTCCCCGGCCGCGGACCGCGTTCAGCCTGTCGGCGGCGGCGGCGTCGATGCGGCCCCATTCGGCGTGCATCCGATGGTCCTCGGTGTCCTCGGCCTTGACCGGCAGGAAAGTGCCCGCGCCGACATGGAGGGTGAGCGTCTCGTGGGCGATGCCGCGCCGGTCCAGCGCCTCGATCAGCCTGGGCGTGAAGTGCAGCGCGGCGGTGGGGGCGGCGACCGCCCCGGCCTCCCGCGCGAACATGGTCTGATAATCCTCGGCGTCGCGCGCGTCGGCAGGGCGCTTGCCGGCGATATAGGGCGGCAGCGGCATCCGCCCGGCGCGCTCCAGCAGCAGCTCGACAGGCTCTTCGCCCTCGAAGCGGAGCAGCCAGCTTCCGTCCTCGCCGCGATCGGAGACGGCGGCGCGCACGCCTTCGCCGAAATCCACCGCATCGCCTTCATGCAGCCGTTTGGCGTTGCGCACGAAGGCGCGCCAGTCGCGCGGGCCCTCGCGCTTGTGGAGCGTCGCGCCGATCTTCGCCTCGCCGCGCCGCCCCTCGAGCTGGGCGGGGATGACGCGGGTGTCGTTGAACACGAGGCAATCGCCGGGCGCGAGCCGATCGGGCAGATCGGAGACGATGCGATCGGCGAGTCCGTTCGGCCGCACCACCAGCATCCGCGCCGAATCGCGCGGGGCAGCGGGGCGGAGCGCGATCCGCTCCGGCGGCAGCTCGAAATCGAACAGATCGACGCGCATGTTCTTCCCTTTGTCCTCCCCCGGAACGGGGAGGGGCGCGCGTAGCGCGACGGAGGTGGCTCAAAGCTGGGCGAAGCGCCTGTTGCCGCCCCCCCTCCACCACTCGCTTCGCGAGCGGCCCCCTCCCCGTTCCGGGGAGGATTATTGCGGCGTGCCCGGCTGGCTCATCGGGCCGGAGGGCAGCGTGGCGGGAGCGGACGGGGTCGGCGCAGGCGCGGCGACCGGCGGCGGCAGCTTGTCGGCGGGATCGTCGCCCATTGTCGCGCGCAGAATGCGGGTCGGGTTGGCGGGCGGCTCGCCGGGCGCAATCGCATCGACATATTGCATGCCGGAAACGACGCGGCCGAACACGGTATAATGATTGTCCAGACTCAGATTGGGCTGGAACATGATGTAGAACTGGCTGTTGGCGCTGTTCGGATCTTCGGCCCGCGCCGCCGCCACCGCGCCGCGGACATGCGGCAGATCGTTGAATTCGGCCGGCACGTCGGGCAGCGAGGAGCCGCCCTCGCCCGTGCCCTTGGGATCGCCGCCCTGCGCCATGAAGCCGGGGATGACGCGGTGGAAGGTGAGTCCGTTGTAGAAGCCCTGGCGGGTCAGCGTCTTGATCCGGTCGACCATCTTGGGCGCCTTGTCCGGCCGGAGCTGGATCACCACGCGGCCGCCGTCGGACAGATCGAGATCCCAGGTGTTGTCCGGGGTCAGCGGCGGCGGGAGATATTGCTCGATGGTGTCCGGGGTATCCCCCGCGGGCTTCGGCTTGTCCTTGGCGGAGGCCGGCGCGCCGAGCGCCAGCGCGGCGGTGAAGGCGAGGGCAAGGGCGATCTTCATCGGTCTCAACGGCTCCGCAAATCTGGCATGCAGCAGGACAAGGCTTCGCCCTAGCTGAACCGCGCGCGCTTTCCTATCGCTGAACGCCGCCCGGCGCGCGCAGGCGATCGACCCGCTCGATCACCTCGGCGGCCACGGCGGGGGGCACGAAGCGGCCGATCTCCCCACCGTATAGCGCGATTTCCTTGACCAGACGCGAGGCGATCGGCTGAAGCGCCACGTCCGCCATCAGGAACACCGTCTCGATGTCGGAATCGAGCTGCTGGTTCATGCCCGCCATCTGATATTCATATTCGAAATCGGCGACCGCGCGCAGGCCGCGCACGATCAGCGAAGCGCCCTGGGCGCGCGCGAAATGGATGAGGAGCGAATCGAACGCCACCACCTCGATCTGTCCGTCGCCCAGCCCGGCCGTCTCGCGCCGCACCATCGCCAGCCGTTCCTCCAGCGTGAACATCGGCGACTTGGAGGGATTGGTGGTGACGCCGATCACCAGCCGGTCGACCAGCGCCAGCGCGCGGCGGATGATGTCCATATGGCCGAGCGTCAGCGGATCGAAAGTGCCCGGATAGACGCCGATATGGGTGGTCATCCCCCGCCCTCCCCTCAGTGATCGCGCTCGACGATGTAGCGGGCGATGGCGCGCAGCGGCTCGGCTTCCGCGCCGTAGCCGGAAAGATGCGCGATCGCCTGATCGACCAGCATCGCCGCCTGCGCCCGCGCGCGCTCCACGCCCAGCAGCGAGACGAAGGTGGCCTTGCCGGCGTCCGCATCCTTGTGCGTCGCCTTGCCGACCACGGCGGCGTCGCCCTCCGCGTCGAGCAGATCGTCGGCGATCTGGAAGGCGAGGCCGATGTCCCGCGCGTAGGCGCGCAGCGGCTTGCGCCCTTCCGGCGGCACATGGCCGAGGATCGCCCCCGCCTCCAGGCAGAAGGCGATCAGCGCGCCGGTCTTGAGCTGCTGGAGACGGGTGGTGGTGGGCAGATCGAAGCGTGTCTCCTCGGCGGCGAGGTCCATCGCCTGCCCGCCCGCCATGCCCGAAGGCCCGGCGGCGCGCGCCAGCGCCAGCGAGAGCTCCGCGCGGACGAAGGGATCGGGGTGGGTCTCCGGATCGGCGATCACCTCGAAGGCGAGCGCCTGGAGCGAATCGCCCGCCAGCACCGCCAGCGCTTCATCGAACGCCTTGTGCACGGTGGGCTTGCCGCGCCGCATGTCGTCATCGTCCATGCAGGGCAGATCGTCGTGGATCAGGCTGTAAACATGGATGCATTCGATCGCGAGGCCGGCGCGCAGCGCGCTCGCGCGATCGACGTTGAACAGCGCGGAGGCGGCGGCGATCAGGAAGGGCCGCAGCCGCTTGCCGCCGCCAATCGCGGCATGGCGCATCGCCTCGTAGAGCCGCGCGCGGGGATCGCCCGGCACGGCGAGATGGCGATCGAACAGCGCGTCGATTTCCGCGCCGACCGCGTGCATGGCCTCCCCAAGCGGCATCGAGACGAGCGACGGCACCGGCTCACTCGCCATCGAGCGGCTCGACGCCGGTGGGCCGGCCGCCGGGGCCGACCTGGATGCGCTCGATCCGCGCCTGCGCCGCCTTCAGCCGTTCCTCGCAACGCGAGCGCAACCGATCCCCCTCGGCATAGAGATCGATCGAGCGTTCGAGCGGCACGTCCCCGCTTTCCAGCTCGTGAACGATCTGCTCGAGCCGGCGCAACGCCTCCTCGAAGCTCAGCTCGGCGATATTGTCCTGCTCGTCAGCCATGGCCCGCTTGTGGAGGCGCGCATGGGGCGGGTCAAGCGGGTGCGAAGCCTGACCGCTTCTGTCGTTCAGGGCTTTACGCCTCACCTCCCGACCGTTCGCCCCGAGCGAAGTCGAGGGGCCGAGCCGAGCGTTGATAAGCTTCTCGGCTATGCTCAGGCTGCGCCTCGACTTCGCTCGGCACGAACGGAGGGAGTAGATTCGGCACGAACGGAGAGGTTGGTTTTACGCCCGAATCTTCCAGCCAGCGCTTACCGCCTGAACGGATCGACCACGCCTTCGGGCAACTGGTAGCTCGGCCGCTCCTCGCCCTCGGCCGGCTCCTCGTCGGCGTCGGCGCGGTGGGCGGCTTCGCGCTCGGCGCGCAGCTCCTCGATCAGCGCGTCGCGATCGCCCGAGAGGCGATCGTCGACCGGCGCTTCGATGCCCTTCGCCTTGGCCGCCTTGGCGATCGCCGCGTCCAGCTCGCGCTGCGAGCAGAGGCCCAGCGTCACCGGGTCCTTGGGCGTGATGTTGGCGATGTTCCAGTGCGTGCGCTCGCGGATCGCGGCGATGGTGGTGCGGGTGGTGCCGATCAGCTTGCCGATCGCCCCGTCCGAGACTTCGGGGTGGTTGCGGATGATCCAGGCGATGCCGTCCGGCTTGTCCTGCCGCTTGGAGACCGGCGTGTAGCGCGGGCCCTTTGTGCGGCGCGCCTGCTCCGGCCCCTTGGCCATCTGGAGCTTGTAATCGGGATCGGCCTGCCCCTTCTCGATCTCCTCCATCGTCAGCTCGTGCGCGCGCACCGGATCGCGGCCGGTGAGCTTGGCGCCCGCGGTGTCGTCCGCGATCGCCTGCACCTCGAGAATATGCAGGCCGCAGAACTCGGCGATCTGCGCGAAGCTGAGCGAGGTGTTGTCGACCAGCCAGGACGCGGTCGCATGAGGCATGAGCGGCTGGGCCAAGGGTCTCTCCACAAGCATCATAAAGAAAGGGCCGCCCCGATAGGGAGCGGCCGGTGCGTGACCTGAATGTAATGCGGCGGGCGCGAAGGGGCAAGCCATTCCGGCCGGCCCCTCCCCGTCCCGTTCTCTCCCGACGCCGCGGAGCGGTCGGCGGCCCGCGGCCTATTGCGGCGTGGTGCTGACCGTCGTGGTGGTCGTCTTCTCCGTCGTCCTGTGCCGCGTGGGCGAGCGATAATGGTGGACGACGCGATGCGTCACATGATGGACCGGCGTGGCGGTCGTGTTCTTCTCCACCGTGGTGACGGTGGTGGTCGCCGGCGGGGCGTTGCGGAGCGCATTGGCTTCCGCCGTGGCCGCCACCGCCTGATGCTGCGCCATGTCGGCCCGCTGCTCGGCGGCGGCGGCGCGCTGGTTGGCCGCGTCCGCCGCCTGGTGCGCGGCATCGACCGAAGCATCCGCGTCGGCGGCCTGCGCGCTCATCGCGGCGGCCTGATCCTGATGCGCCCGCCCGATCGCGGTGTCGGCGATCTGGGACGCACGGATCGCGGCGGAGATGGACTGCTCCTTGTCGCCGCGCGCGAGATCCTCCCTGGCGTGGGCGAGCTCGGCCTGCGCGCGGGCGACCGCCGCCGGCATGGCTCCCCCGACATCGAGCTTGTTGGCCACATCGATCTTGGCCTGCGCCTTCGCGATCGCCGCGCGCGCCCTGTCGGCCTTCCCCGCGACCGCGGGGGCCGCCGTGAGCGCCATCAGCGCGGTAATCGCCGCCCCCCGCGCGAACATAGTCTTGCGGGACATAATCCATACTCCTCATACGTTGACCGGCGCTGAAACGAAGTCGGAGGGCGTGCGGTTCCTGCCCGAAACCAAGGCTATTTTTTACCGACAGGAAAGAAGTGTCTGGTTTTTCTCTATTCTTAACAAGCGTTCATCTTGACGAATCCGCGGCGCATTTCACC
>DASSTK010000384.1:0-4078 GCA_035707945.1 Sphingomonas sp. | reverse complement strand
ATCCGCCCGGAAGGGGCGTCCACTCCCTCGCTCGATCCGCTGATGGCGCTGATCGCGGCGGAGATGAACCAGGTCAATTCGGTGATCCTCGAGCGGATGCAGAGCGAGGTGCCGTTGATCCCGGAGCTCGCCGGGCACCTGATCGCCGGCGGCGGCAAGCGGATGCGGCCGATGCTGACGCTCGCTTGCGCGAAGCTGCTCGGCTACCAGGGCGCGCGCCACCACAAGCTCGCCGCGACGGTGGAGTTCATCCACACAGCCACCCTGCTCCACGATGACGTGGTGGACGGATCGGGGATGCGGCGCGGGCGGCGCACCGCCAACCTGATCTGGGGCAATCCGGCGAGCGTGCTGGTCGGCGATTTCCTCTTCTCGCGCGCTTTCGAGCTGATGGTGGAGGACGGCAGCCTGCGCGTTCTCAAGATCCTGTCCGCCGCCTCCGCCGTGATCGCCGAGGGCGAGGTGGCGCAATTGACCGCCCAGCGCCGGATCGAGACGGACGAGGAGCGCTATCTCGCCATCATCGGCGCCAAGACGGCGGCGCTGTTCGCCGCCGCCTGCCGCATCGCCGCCGTGGTCGCCGAGCGGGATGAGGCGGACGAGCTGGCGCTCGACGCCTACGGCCGCAATCTCGGCATCGCCTTCCAACTCGTCGACGATGCGATCGACTATGCCTCCGACGAGGCGGTGATGGGCAAGGACGCCGGCGACGATTTCCGCGACGGCAAGGTGACGCTGCCCGTCATCCTCGCCTATGCGCGCGGCGACGCGGCCGAGCGCCGCTTCTGGAAAGAGGCGATCGAGGGCCACCGCAGCTCGGACGAGGATCTGGCCCGGGCCAAGGCGCTGCTCGACAGCCGCGCCGCGCTCACCGACACGCTCGCCCGCGCCCGTCATTATGCGCTGCGCGCCGTCGACGCGCTGGGCCGTTTTCCCGACGGCCGCGCCAAGAGCGCGCTGATCGAGGCGGCGGAGTTCGCGGTTTCCCGCGCCTACTGAGCGCGCCCCGCGCCCGGCGCTTCCCCTCTTCCAATGTTGGAATTGGTTTGCCATGTTTCGATTCGCGGGTTCGGCATGGGGATGCGGGCCGCCATGAACGCTCTCTCGGGGGAGAGGGGCTGGGGGTGTCATGCTTCGGCGTCTGGTTGCGGCGTTGCTCGGTCTTCTCGCGCTTTTCGCCGCCGCGCCGGCGCTGGCGAAATGCGAGGTGAAGCAGCTTGCCGAGCTGCCGATCACGATGGTCGGCATGCGGCCGATGGCGCCGGTGAAGATCAACGGCCAGGATGCGCGCCTCATCGCCGACAGCGGCGCTTTCTACAGCGTGATCTCGCCGGGTGCGGCGGCTGAGTACGGGTTGAAACCCACTCCGATGCCGGGCTTCTACATGGCGGGAGTCGGCGGCGATGCCGCGCTTTCGGTCGCCAAGGTGAAGTCCCTCGATCTTGCCGGCATACAGCTTCACGACATGGAGTTCCTGGTGGGCGGCAGCGAGCCGGGCGGCGCGGGCGTGCTCGGGCAGAATGTGCTTGGCTTCGCGGATGTCGAATATGATCTGGAGCATGGCGCGATCCGGCTGATGAAATCCAGCGACTGCTATCACGCCAACCTGGCTTACTGGGCGGGATCGCGCCTCTTCTCGATGCTGACGATCGAGGAGCGCTCGCCCCGGCAGCCGCACACCATCGCCACGGTGGAGCTGAACGGCGTGGAGATACGCGCCGTGTTCGATACCGGCGCGGCGACCTCGATCCTGTCGCTCCATGCGGCCGCGCGCGCCGGCGTGAAGCCGGACAGCCCCGGCGTAAAGGACGGCGGCTATGAAGGCGGGTTCGGCCGGCACGTCACCCGCACCTGGATCGCGCCCTTCGCCAGCCTCAAGATCGGCGGCGAGGAGATCCGCAACCCCAAATTGCGCATCGGCGATATCGGCGGCATGGCGGACATGCTGATCGGCGCGGATTTCTTCCTTTCGCACCGCGTCTATGTCGCCAACCGGATGCGGCGGATGTTCTTCACCTATGACGGCGGGCCGGTGTTCAACATCACGCCCCGGAGCGTGGTGGACGGGAACGGCGCGAAGATCGCGCTCCCGGCCGACGACGCGGCCGCGCCCACCGATGCGGCCGGATTCAGCCGGCGCGGCGCGGCGGAAATGGCGCGCCACGATCTCGCCGCCGCGATCGACGATTTCGGCCGGGCCATCGCGCTCGCGCCCTCGGAGCCGCGCTATTTCCTCCAGCGCGCCGTCGCCTATGCGCGGCAGAAGCAGAAGGGGAAGGCCGAGGCGGACCTTGACGCCGCGATCAAGCTTGCGCCGGGGAATGTCGATGCGCGGCTGACGCGCGCGGGGTTGCGCTATGAGGACGATCACGCCGGGGCGCTGGCCGACCTCGACGCGGCGGCGGCCGCCGCCCCGCAGGCCGCCGACGAGCGCCGCCGCATCGCCAATCTCTACAGCGGGCTCGACGCGTTCGGGAAGGCGATCGCCGAGGATGATCTGTGGATCAAATATCATCCCGACGACCGCCGCCTGCCCGCCGCGCTCAACGAGCGCTGCTGGGATCGCGCGATGCTGGGCGAAGAGCTGGCCAAGGCGCTCGACGATTGCGACGCCGCCGTTCACAAGACCCCGCACACCGCGACATTCCTCGACAGCCGGGGCATGGTCCATCTGCGGCGCGGCGAGAACGACAAGGCGATCCGGGATTATGACGAGGCGCTGACGCTCGCGCCCAAGACCGCCTGGTCGCTCTATGGGCGCGGCGTGGCCGAGCGGCGCAAGGGGATGAAGGCGAAGGGCGACGCCGATATCGCCGCGGCGACGGCGATCGATCCCAAGCTCCCGGCGCGGGCGAAGGCGCTGGGGATCGGGCCTTGAGGGCCAGGCGGGATTGTGGGCAAAAGCCCTCTTCCTTCAGGGAGAGGGTTGGATGAGGGTGGCCCCCGCTCGATAGCGGGGACGCTCGCCGCGCTCGCTCACCTCACCCCGACCCTCTCCCCAATGGGGAGAGGGAGTTTTATGTGAGCATCGCGATGCCCTGCGATCTCCCCATCCGCGCCGTGCTGCCCGATCTCCTCGCCGCTCTGCGCGGCGGCTCCTCGGCGGTGCTGGTCGCGCCGCCGGGGGCGGGCAAGACGACGGCGGTGGCCCCGGCGCTGCTGGGCGAGCCCTGGTGCGCGGGCGAGGTGCTGCTGCTCTCGCCCCGTCGTCTCGCCGCGCGCGCGGCCGCCGAGCGGATGGCGGCGCTGGCGGGCGAGCCGGTGGGCAGGACCTTCGGCTATGCGACCCGTCTCGACACGAAGCGTTCGGCCGCGACGCGGGTGACGGTGCTGACCGAGGGCATTTTCCGCAACCGCATCCAGGCCGACCCCGAACTCGCCGGCGTCTCGGCCGTGCTGTTCGACGAGGTGCATGAGCGCAGCCTGGACAGCGATTTCGGGCTGGCGCTGGCGCTCGACGCACAGGCCGCGCTGCGGCCGGACCTGCGGCTGGCGGCGATGTCGGCGACGCTGGACGGCGCGCGCTTCGCCCGGCTGATGGGGGAAGGCGCGGCGCTGATCGAGAGCGCGGGACGGAGCTTCCCGATCGACCTGCGCCATATCGGCCGCGCGCCTTCGCAGCGGATCGAGGAGGCGATGGCCGCCGCGATCCGGCGCGCGCTTGGCGAGGAGAGCGAGGGCGGGCTGCTCGCCTTCCTGCCCGGCGTCGCCGAGATCGAGCGGACGTTTGCGCTTCTTGGCGAGCGGCTGGATCGCTTGCCCGATAACGTGAAGCTCCACCGCCTCCACGGCAGCCTCGATCCCGCCGAACAGCGCGCGGCGATCGCGCCCGCTCCGCCGGGCACGCGCAAATTGGTGCTGGCGACCTCGATCGCCGAGACCAGCCTGACGCTCGACGGAGTGCGGATCGTGGTCGATTCGGGGCTGGCGCGCCGCCCGCGCTACGATCGCGCCGCGGGCGTCACCCGCCTCTCGACCGAGCGGGTGAGCCAGGCCGCCGCCCATCAGCGCGCGGGCCGCGCCGGGCGGCAGGCGCCGGGGGTGGTCTATCGGCTGTGGGAGGAAGCGGCGACGGCCG
>DASSTK010000383.1:0-7018 GCA_035707945.1 Sphingomonas sp. | reverse complement strand
CCAGGCGCTCAACAGCGCCCATGACGTGATGCTCGGCCGCGACAGCAACGTTGTCGCGATGGGCGAGGACGTCGGCTACTTCGGCGGCGTGTTCCGGGTCACCGAGGGCCTGCAGAAGAAATACGGCAAGACGCGGGTGTTCGACACGCCCATCAACGAGGGCGGCATCATCGGCGTCTCGGTCGGTATGGCGGCATACGGTTTGCGGCCGGTGCCGGAAATCCAATTCGCGGACTATATCTATCCGGGGCTCGATCAGCTCATCTCGGAAGCCGCGCGGCTGCGCTATCGTTCGGCGGGCGAGTTCACCTGCCCGATCACGGTGCGCTCGCCCTTCGGCGGCGGCATCTTCGGCGGGCAGACCCACAGCCAGAGCCCGGAAGGCATCTTCACCCATGTCTCCGGCCTCAAGACCGTGATCCCCTCCAATCCCTATGACGCCAAGGGCCTGCTGATCGCGGCGATCGAGGATCCGGACCCGGTGCTCTTCTTCGAGCCCAAGCGCATCTACAACGGCCCGTTCGACGGCCATTATGATCGGCCGGTGCAGCCTTGGTCCAAGCACGCCTCCTCGGACGTGCCGGACGGGCATTACACCATACCGCTCGGCAAGGCGGCGGTGGTGCGCGAGGGCGAGGCGGTCACGCTGCTGTGCTACGGCACGATGGTGCATGTGGCGCTGGGCGTGGTCGAGGAGAACGGGATCGACGCCGAGGTGATCGATCTGCGCACGCTGCTGCCGCTCGACATCGATACTGTCGTCGCTTCGGTGGAGAAGACCGGGCGCTGCGTCATCGTGCACGAGGCGACGCGCACCTCCGGCTTCGGCGCGGAATTGTCGGCGCAGGTGCAGGAACGCTGCTTCCATTTTCTCGAGGCCCCGATCGAGCGGGTGACGGGGTGGGACACGCCCTATCCCCACAGCCTCGAATGGGCCTATTTCCCGGGGCCGGTGCGGCTCGGCGAAGCGCTCAAGCGCGTGATGAAGGATTGATCGGCATGGCTCGCATTCCCTTCCGTCTCCCCGACATCGGCGAAGGCATCGCCGAGGCCGAGATCGTCGCCTGGCACGCCAAGGTGGGCGATATGGTCGAGGAGGATCAGCCGCTCGCCGACATGATGACCGACAAGGCGACGGTCGAGATGGCCGCGCCGGTTTCGGGCAAGCTGGTCGAGATCGCCGGGCAGGTCGGCGACCAGATCGCGATCGGATCGACGCTGGCGGTGTTCGAGACCGAGGCGACCGAGGCGGAGGTGCCGGAAACGGCTTCGCCGCTGGCGGACGGGCCGGAAGCGAAGGAGGCGACGCCGCTGAAGGACAGCGCGGTGGAGCCTGCCCCCGCCCGGCAGGCCACCGTTCGTCCTGAGCCTGTCGAAGGACGTGCCCAAGGCGAGTCGGCCAGCGCGCGTGCTTCGACTGCGCTCAGCACGAACGGAGGTGGCGTAGCGAAGAAAGTTCTCGCCTCCCCCGCCGTCCGCCAGCGCGCGAAGGATCTGGGCGTCGATCTCGCGCAGGTGCATCCCGCCTCGGGCGATCGGGTGAAGCATTCGGATCTCGACGCCTTCCTGAAATATCAGGGCGGCGGCCCGGCCCCCACGCTCTCCCGCGCGCCTGCCGCGGCGGGCGAGGACGAGATCGACGAGATCAAGGTCACGGGCCTGCGCCGCCGCATCGCCGAGAATATGGCGGAATCGAAGCGGCGCATCCCGCACTTCGCCTATGTCGAGGAGCTGGACGTGACCGCGATCGAGGCGCTGCGCCAGGCGATGAACGCCGAGCGCGGCGAGCGGCCCAAGCTCACTCTGCTGCCCTTCCTGATCCGCGCCATGTGCAGGGCCGCGCGGGATTTCCCGATGGTCAACGCCCGCTTCGACGATGAGGCCGGGGTGGTCCACCGCCATTCCGCCGTCCATCTCGGCATGGCGACCCAGACCGACGCGGGGCTTTCCGTGCCGGTGGTCCGCGACGCGCAGGCGCGTGACGTGTGGGGATTGGCGGCCGAGATCGTCCGCCTGGCCGACGCCACCCGCCGCGGCAAGGCGGCGCGGGACGAGCTTTCCGGCTCCACCATCACGCTCACCTCGCTGGGGGCGCTGGGCGGCATCGTCTCCACCCCGGTGATCAACCGGCCGGAGGTGGCGATCGTCGGCGTCAACCGCATGATCGAGAAGCCGGTGGTGATCGAAGGCCGGATCGAGGTCCGCAAGACGATGAACCTGTCCTCCTCCTTCGATCATCGCGTGGTGGACGGCATGGACGCGGCGAAGTTCATCCAGGCCGTCCGGCGGCTGATCGAGACGCCCGCGCTGCTGTTCGTGGAATAAGGGCGGGCTTCCGGCTCGCGGAAAGCCTTCGCTAAAGCAGAGAGCGCCCAATCCGGTCCGTTCGCCCTAAGTGGCCCCTCGACTTCGCTCGGGGCGAACGGTTCGGGTTGGAGACGCTTTCTCTCATCTCCTCCGTTCGCACTGAGCGCAGTCGAAGTGCGTGCCGCAAGCACTTCGCCCAGCGCACGTCCTTCGACTGCGCTCAGGACAAACGGGGAAGGGTTCCTAAAGCCGGATCAGAGCTGGCTCAGCAGATGCTCCGCGGTGCTGGCCTTGAACTCGCCGGGCTGCTCGACATTGAGTTGCTTCACCACGCCGTCCTCGACCAGCATCGAGTAGCGCTGGCTGCGCTCGCCCATGCCGAACTTGGAGCCGTCCATGACGAGGCCGACCGCGCGGGCGAAATCGCAGTTGCCGTCCGCCAGCATCGTCACCACGCCGTCCGCACCCGCCGCCTTGGACCAGGCGGACATCACGAACACGTCGTTCACCGCCGTGCAGGCGATCGCGTCGACGCCCTTGGCCTTGAGCTCGTCGGCCTTGCCGATGAAGCCAGGCAGATGCTTGGCCGAGCAGGTGGGGGTGAAGGCGCCCGGCACCGCGAACAGCGCCACCGTCTTACCGGCGAACCAGTCCTTGCCGACCGGCTCGGGGCCATGCTCGGTCATGGTGGTGAAGGAGACGTCGGGCAGCTTGTCGCCGGTCTTGATCGTCATGATGCTTGTCCTGGGCTTGAGGAAGGGGCGACCAGCGCCTAGCCCAGCAGGCGCGCGAGGCCAAGTCTCAGGCTTGCGCCTCCCGCCAGCGCCGCCATGTCAGCAGCGGCCGCGCGATCGGGGGCATGGCGTTGAACAGCGGCATCATCATCCGCCAGCGCGGGCTGCGCCGCTCGGCATGGGCGGCGCGGAGCAGATCGAGCCCGGCGCGGACCTCGCCCGCGATCACGCGGTCCTCGCCCTCGATCCACGCCGCCTGCGCCTCGCAGCGGCGCGCCATCGCGGCGGCGAGCGCGGCTTCGGGCCGTCCGGCGAGCGCGCGAGCCGCTTTCTCATAGACCTGCACGGTGGAGCGGCAGAGCTGGAGCGTCTCGGTGGTGAGCGAACCGGCGCGGCGACGATAGATCGCCAGCGGCTCGGGAACGTAAGCCGCGCGCCATCCGGCGGAGAGAATGCGGAGCCAGAGATCGAGATCCTCCGAGCGCGCCAGCGCTTCGTCAAAGCCGCCCGCCTGCCCGATCGCCTCGCGGCGGATCATCGCGGCGATGAAGATGTTGAAGCGTCGCTCGATCACGGCGGCGAGCGTGGGTTCGCCGATCTGCGGCGAATAATGGGAGAAGGGCCGCCCCTCGCGCGCCGGCCGCCCGGTGTAGAGCGCGTCGCAGCTCACCAGGCCGAGGCCGGGATCGGCGGATATCGCCGCAATCATCTTCGCCAGATAATCGGGCAGCAGCCGGTCGTCCCCGTCGAGCAGCGCGATCAGCGGCGCGCGGGCGGCGGCGAGCGCACGGTTGCGCGCGGCCGAGACGCCGCCGTGCGGGGTGGGCAGGAAGCGGATGCGCGGATCGGCCGCGGCGAAGGGGGCGACCGCGCCGGCCACATCGTCCGGCGCGCCGTCGTCGACGACGATCGCCTCCCAATCCGCGAAGCTCTGCGCCTGGAGCGAGGCCAGCGCCTCGCCGACAAGATGCGCCACCCCCCAGGCGGGCACGATCACGGATATGGCGGGCGCGGGCGTGCTCATGATTGTGCCGCTCCATAGCACCGGATCGCGCGCCGTCCTCGCGATTCGCCGCATCGGCTTGGACTGTATCGGGACAGCGCGATACAGTCCCGCGCATGGAGACTCCGCCCTTCCTCACCGGCCAGTTGCTGCTCGCCATGCCCGGCATCGGCGATCCGCGCTTCGAACGCGCGGTGATCGCGATGTGCGCGCATGACGAGAACGGCGCGCTCGGCGTCGGCATCGGCGCGCATGTGCCGGGCCTGGGGCTGCACGAACTGATGCGGCAGCTCGAGATAGAGCCGGGCGATGCGCCGGACGCGCCGGTGCATTTCGGCGGCCCGGTCGAGCCCAATCGCGGCTTCGTGCTGCACAGCGACGATTGGGGCGGGGAGGGGAGCCTGGACGTCGCCGGCCGTTTCCGCCTGACCTCGACGCTCGACATCCTGAAGGCGCTGGCGGCGGGCAAGGGGCCGAGCCGCTGGCTCGCCGCGCTCGGCTATGCGGGCTGGGACGCGGGGCAACTCGACGAGGAGATGACCCGCCACGGCTGGTTCGGCGTGGAGGCGACCGACGAGATCGTGTTCGGGCGGCGCGCCGAAACGCGCTGGGCCGCCGCCTTCGCCTCCGCCGGCATCGACACCCGCCTCCTCGCGGCTTCTTCGGGGCGGGCGTAGCGCATGGGCCTGCGGATGGGCCTTTTCCTCCGTTCGTCCTGAGCGCAGTCGAATGACGCAAGCCAGGCGAGTTGCCCAGTTCACGTGCTTCGGCTTCGCTCAGCACGAACGGGGAAAGGAGTGACCTAGCCCCTCAATGCACCGTCCCGTCCCCCAGGTGGCGGAGCTTGTCGGGGTTGCGCATGACGTAGATGGCGCGGATGCGGCCATCCTCGATCAGCAGCGCGGTGGTTTGCAGGATGCCGTCGGCCTCACGGGTGACGAAGCCGGGCAGGCCGTTAATGAAGCCGTAGCGGACGATCTCCGAGGGGTGAGCGGCGAGCATCCGCGCGATCGTGGCGTGGGCTCTCAGCACATCATATTGCCCGCTCAGCACGCGGCCCGCCGCCGGCCTGACGCCGCCGCCGTCGGCATAGAAGCGCACATCCTCGGCCAGCATCGCGCCGAGCCCGGCGATGTCGCCCTGGCGCGAGGCGGCGAAGAAGGCCGACGCGATCGCCAGGCCGTGCTCGCGCTCGATCGGAAAGCGCGGCCGCTCGGCCCGGACATGCCCGCGCGCGCGGCTGGCGAGCTGGCGGCAGGCCGCCGCGTCACGCCCGATCGTCGCCGCGATCTCGTCGAAGCCCAGGCCGAACACGTCATGCAGCAGGAAGGCCGCGCGTTCGAGCGGGGAGAGGCGTTCGAGCGCGAGCAGCAGCGGCAAGGTGACGTCATCGCTCTCCTCCTCGGGTTCGACGATCGGCTCGGGAAGCCAGGGGCCGAAATAGACCTCTCGCTGCGCCCGCGCCGATTTGAGCTGATCGAGGCAGAGCCGCGTCACGATGCGGCGCAGGAACGCCTCCGGCGCGCGCACCGCGCCCCGGTCGGCGTCCGCCCAGCGCAGCCAGGCGTCCTGCACCACATCCTCCGCATCGGCGATCGAGCCGAGCATGCGGTAGGCGATCCGCGTCAGCCTGGGCCGCAGCGGATCGAAACTTTCAGCGGCGTCGTTCACGCCGCGAGGCTCGGATCGAACAGCTCGAAGCCCACGGCGAGGCGGTTCCAGCCGTTGATGACGTTGATCATCAAGGTGAGTTGCACCTGCTCCTCCTCGCTGAACTGGCTTTTCAGCGCCGCATAAACGTCATCGGGAGCGCGCTTGTCCGCGACGAGGGTGAGATGCTCGGTCCAGGCCAACGCGGCGCGTTCGCGATCGGTGTAGAAGGGGGCCTCGCGCCAGGCGGAGAGCACATAGATGCGCTGCTCCGTCTCGCCCGCCTTGCGCGCGTCATGCGTGTGCATGTTGAGGCAGTTGGCGCAGCCGTTGATCTGGGAGGAGCGGATCTTGACCAGCTCGAGCAGGCCGCGCTCCAGCCCGCATTGATCGATCTGGGTGGAGAGGGTGAACCAGGCCTTCATCGCGGCGGGAGCGGCGGCGAAGGGATCGAGGCGGGGCGTCGTCATGGAGTATCTCCTTTCATGCGTTCGCCGCCATGACGAGCGAGGCCGGCCGAATGTGACATGGGCTTGCGAATATTTTTCGCGGCCGTGCGCTGGCAAGCATATAAAGATATCCTTATATTTGCATCTGGCCTTCTGAACCGCTAGGGGGCCGCATCCGGCCCGCTATGCGCGGGCAGCATGAATCCAGGAGCATCTTGTGGCCACTGCCCCCGCCATCGAGCGTAATGATTACGTGATCAAGGACATCGGCCTCGCCGATTTCGGCCGCGCCGAGATCAACATCGCCGAGACCGAGATGCCCGGCCTGATGGCCCTGCGCGCCGAATATGGCCCGTCGCAGCCGCTCAAGGGCGCGCGCATCACCGGCTCTTTGCACATGACGATCCAGACCGCGGTGCTGATCGAGACGCTGACCGCATTGGGCGCCGACGTGCGCTGGGCGACCTGCAACATCTTCTCGACCCAGGACCATGCCGCCGCCGCGATCGCCGCATCGGGCGTGCCGGTGTTCGCGATCAAGGGCGAAAGCCTTGCCGATTATTGGGATTATGTCGGCCGCATCTTCGACTGGGGCGACGAGACCGCCAACATGATCCTCGACGACGGCGGCGACGCCACCATGTTCGCGCTGTGGGGCGCGCGCGTCGAGGCGGGCGAGGACCTGCCCGAGCCGGAGAATGACGAGGAAGTCGAGTTCCAGCGCGCGCTCAAGGCGTTTATCAAGGCGAAGCCCGGCTATCTGACCCAGAGTGTCAAGAACATCCGCGGCGTATCCGAGGAGACGACGACGGGCGTGCATCGCCTCTATCATCTCGCCAAGGCGGGCAAGCTGCCTTTCCCGGCGATCAACGTCA
>DASSTK010000382.1:0-3221 GCA_035707945.1 Sphingomonas sp. | reverse complement strand
CATTGGCGCTGGTGAGCAACAGAGCGTCCGGCAAATCCTCGGGCGGCTCCCAATCGACGGGCCGCATCGTAAACAGCGGCGCGGAAATGGCGGCGAGGCCCAGTCGCGCCGCCGCCGCTGCGGTGGCGCTCGCGCCGGGTTCGGGCCGGAGCACCCGCAACGGCCGCGTCATGGCCTCGTGAACAGCCGCGCCACCGGCTCCGGCGCGGCGGCGAGCAGGCGATCGGCCAACGCCGCCGCTTCTTCGGGAGCCTCGATGGAGAGGCTGTCGGCCACGCGATGCGCGCCGTCCTCGCTCAGCAGCTCGGCGCGGAGCAGCAGCCGCTCCCCCTCGATCCGCGCCAGCGCGCCGACCGGCGAGCGGCAATCCGCCCCCAGCGCCGCGAGGAGCGCGCGCTCGGCCGCGACGCAGCGGTGGGTGGCGCGATCGTCGATCGCGGCGAGCCGGGCGAGGGTGGCGTGATCCTCGGCCCGCGCCTCTATCCCGATCGCGCCCTGCGAAGGCGCGGGCAGCATCGTCTCCAGCGGGATCGCATGGCCGACATCGTGGCGCCCGAGCCGATCAAGCCCGGCGGCGGCGAGCAAAGTCGCCTCCGCCTCCCCCGCCGCCAGCTTGGCGAGCCGCGTATCGACATTGCCCCGGAAGGGCATGATCGCGAGGTCCGGCCGCCGGTTGCGGAGCTGCGCCGCCCGGCGCGGCGAGGATGTGCCGACGCGCGCGCCCTGCGGCAACGCCTCGAGGCTCTCCGCCCCCACCATCCGATCGCGTACGTCGGCGCGCGGAAGCATCGCGGCGATGCGGATCGCGACCGGGCGGATCGTCTCGACATCCTTCATCGAATGGACGGCGAAATCGATCGCATGTTCGCCAAGCGCGCGGTCCAGCTCCTTGGTCCACAGCGCCTTGCCGCCGATTTCGGCGAGGGGGCGATCCTGCACCCTGTCGCCGGTGGTGCGGACGGGGATTATCTCCACCGCGTCCGCGCTCCAGCCTTGGGCGGCGCACAGCGCGTCCGCCACCATCCGCGCCTGGACGAGGGCGAGCGGCGATCCTCGCGTGCCGAGGCGGAGCGGGTGAACGGGCGCGGTCATGCCTGTTGCTCTAGAGCGGGCAGGCGGTAGAGGAAAGCGGTGCCCCTCATCCTCGGCCTCGAATCCTCCTGCGATGAAACCGCCGCCGCGCTGGTGACGAGCGACCGGCGCATCCTCGCCCACCGCCTTGCGGGGCAGGAGGCGGCCCACCGCCCGTTCGGCGGGGTGGTTCCCGAAATCGCGGCGCGTGCGCATGTCGAGGCGCTAGGGCCGCTGGTCGAGGCGGCGCTGGCCGACGCCGGGGTGGGATTGGCGCAAGTGGACGCGATCGCGGCGACCGCCGGGCCGGGGCTGATCGGCGGCGTGATGGTGGGATTGCTGATGGCCAAGGGGCTTGCGCTGGCCGCGGGCAAGCCACTGATCGCGGTCAACCATCTCGAAGGCCATGCGCTTTCGCCGCGCCTCGCCGATCCGGACCTCGCCTTCCCCTATCTGCTGCTGCTCGTCTCGGGCGGGCATTGCCAGTTGCTGCTGGTGGAGGGCGTGGGCCGCTATCGCCGGCTCGCCACCACCATCGACGATGCGGCGGGCGAGGCGTTCGACAAGACCGCCAAGCTGCTCGGCCTCGGCTTTCCCGGCGGCCCGGCGGTGGAGCACGCAGCGGCCGAGGGCGATCCTCACGCCGTGCCGCTGCCGCGCCCGCTGGTCGGCTCGGCCGAGCCGCATTTCTCCTTCGCGGGGCTGAAAAGCGCGGTGCTGCGCGCGCGCGACGCCGGGCGCTATCGGACGGAGGACATCGCCGCCTCCTTCCAGCAGGCGGTGGTCGACTGCCTGATCGACCGGACGCGGCGGGCGCTGGCCTATGCGGGAAGCGCCACGGCGCTGGTCGTCGCGGGCGGAGTGGCGGCGAACCGGGCGGTGCGGACGGCGCTGGAGGGCCTGGCCGCCGGGCAGGGCCTGCGCTTCGCAGCCCCGCCGCAATGGCTCTGCACCGATAACGCCGCGATGATCGCCTGGGCGGGGGCCGAGCGCTTCGGGAACGGCGAGAGCGATCCGCTCGACACCCCGGCCCGCGCGCGCTGGCCGCTCGATCCCGCGGCCGAAAAGGTGCGCGGCGCGGGAGTGAAGGCGTGAGAGCTGCCCTCCACGGAGGAGAGAGATGAAGCTCGGCATCATCGGCGCGGGCGCATGGGGCACCGCGCTCGCGCAGGTCGCCGCCGCCAACGGCCCGGTGACGCTGTGGGCGCGCTCGGCCGAGTTGGCCGCCACGATTGATCGCGAGCACGCCAACCCCGCCTATCTGCCTGGCGTCCCGCTCTCGCCCGCGATCCGCGCCACCGCCGATCCGGCGGCCTTGGGAGATTGCGATGCGCTGCTGCTCGTCACGCCTGCCCAGCACATGCGCGCCGTGCTCGGCGCGATGCCGGTGACGGACCAGCCGCTGCTGCTCTGCTCGAAAGGGATCGAGGCGGGGACGCGGCTCTTGATGTCCGAAGTCGCCGCCGCGCTTCGGCCCTCCGCCCCGATCGGCGTGCTCTCCGGCCCCACCTTCGCGCATGAGGTGGCGGCGGGGCTGCCCACCGCCGTCACGCTGGCCTGCACGGACGAGGCGCTGGGCGCGACGCTGGCGGAGCGGCTCGCCCGGCCCTCCTTCCGCCCCTATCGCAGCGACGACGTGGCGGGCGCGGAGATCGGCGGTGCGGTCAAGAATGTGCTGGCGATCGCCTGCGGCGTGGTCGAGGGGCGCGGGCTGGGGCGGAACGCCGCCGCCGCGCTGATCGCGCGCGGTTTCGCCGAGATGGCGCGGTTCGGCGCGGCGCGCGGCGGCCGCGCGGAGACGCTGGCGGGCCTCTCCGGCTTGGGCGATCTGGTGCTCACCTGCTCGTCCACCGCCTCGCGCAACTTCTCGCTGGGGCTGGGTCTGGGGAGGGGTGAGAGCGCGTCCGACCTGCTCGGCCATCGCCGCACCGTCGCCGAAGGGGCGTTCACCGCGCCGGTGCTGGTCGAAGCGGCAGCGGAGGCGGGGGTGGAAATGCCGATCGCGGAAGCGGTGCGCGATCTGCTCGCGGGCAAGGCTTCGGTGGACGCGGTGGTCGAACGCCTGCTCGCCCGGCCGCTGGGGGCCGAGACGCGGTGAGAGTCTCCCATCGCCCACCCCTGCGCAGACAGGTCAAAAGTCCACCGCGACG
>DASSTK010000381.1:0-3819 GCA_035707945.1 Sphingomonas sp. | reverse complement strand
TCGGCTGGCATATCGAGCAGGCTCCCGTGCCCGACGCGCTGCTCCACGCCGATCTGGCCCGCGCCGTGCGCACCCACGGCGTCCGCGCCTATCTCGAAAGCCTGCTGCCGCGCGATCCGCGTTACAAAGCGCTCCGCTCCGCTCTCGCGGATACGCCACCGGACGCCATTGACCGCCGCATTGCCCTTCGCGCTTCGATGGAGCGCTGGCGCTGGATGCCGCGTGCGCTGGGCGACGACTATGTGTTCGTGAATATTCCCGCCCAGCAATTGTCGTTATGGCAGGGCGGCAGCGAAGGTGCGCGGCACAATGTCGTGGTCGGCAAGCCTTCAACGCCCACACCGATGCTGTCGGCCGCGATCAAGGATATCGACGTCAATCCCTGGTGGACGCTGCCGCGCAGCGTGCTTGCCGAGGGCAAGGTCAGGCCCGGCCCCGGCGCGCGGGCGCGCGGCTATGTCTTTTTGCAACGCGGCGATCGCACCGTCATTCGGCAACGGCCGGGGCCGAACAACGCGCTCGGGCGGCTCAAGCTCGATATGCCCAATCCCTATGCCATCTACCTGCATGACACGCCGGCGAAATGGGCCTTCGCCAAGGAGGACCGGGCGCTGAGCCACGGCTGCATCCGGGTCGAGAATATCACCGAGCTGGCGCATGCGATCGCGCCCGAGGACGGCGACAGGATCGACGCGGCGCTCGCCACCACCCGCAACCACCGGATTTCAACGACGCGAATGATCCCCGTCTATATCGCCTATTTCACCGCCGCCGCCGATCCGGACGGCCGCGTGCGCATTTATCCCGATCTCTACAAGCAGGACCGCAGGATCGTCGCCGCGCTCGACAGTTGAGTCCGCAAACAGACAGCCGCGGGTCAATCGGATGCACGGGAATCGTTACTCCGTCGACGAAAAGTGCATCGGTTGCGGCAAACAGGCCGAATCCGGACGGAACTATTCATCCTTGTTGTCAAACTCGCGAATAACATCTGTTAAAAGAGGGTCAGCGGGATGTAGGGCAGTACAAGGATTTCGGAGTGGCTTTTTCAGCGGGGGTGCTTTCGCGCCGTGAGATTCTTCGCGTCGGCAGCGCTGTTGCGGCCGGCATCGTGGCCGGTCCGGCGCTTGCCGGGGGGCAGATCAATTCCGGGATAGCGGGCGCGGCCCGGCCGTCGGCGACGGCCATGCCCGCCAGCCCGATCACGATCCGCCCCGATCTCTTCCGTCGCGCCATGGCGGGCCTGCAAAAGCACCAGTCGCGCATCTCCCATCGCGATCGGATCGGCATCGTCGATTTCGATCTGCCCTCGGCCAAGCCGCGCTTCCACATCGTCGATCTTGCTTCCGGCAAGAGCCGCAGCCTGCTCGTCGCGCATGGCCGGGGTTCGGACCCGGACCACACGGGCTGGCTCCAGCGCTTCTCGAACGTGCCGGGATCGGCCGCCTCCTCCGAAGGCGCTTATCTCACCGAGAATATCTACACCGGCCAACATGGCCGCTCGCGTCGGCTTGCCGGGCTTGATTCGACCAACGACAACGCGCTGCCCCGCGCGATCGTGATTCACTCCGCCTGGTATGTCAGCGACGAGATGATCGCCCAGCACGGCAAGCTCGGCCGCAGCGAAGGCTGCTTCGCGCTTTCCTCGGGCGATCTCGAATATGCGCTGTCCAGCCTCGGCGACGGCCGGATGATCTACGCCGACAAGATCGCGTGAGATCATCCTGACACGGCTCTTCGGCCCGTTTCCGCCGCCCCATCTCCCGGCGGCGAGGCGGGCCGGAGTTCTTTTGAAGCGACAGGCCGAACGGCGCGGGGATTGAACTCCTTCCGTCGCCGACCGTAATGGCCGCATGACCACGCGACGCGACTTCCTCGCCGCCATCGCCGCGCTGGCGGCGCTTCCCGCCGGCCGGCTCGATGCCGCCACCGGCTCCGGCCAGCGTTTCTCCTGGGAAAGCCTGCAAGCGGAAGCCGCCGCGCTCGCCCGCAAACCCTATGCGCCGCCGCCCGCACCGCCCGCGGGCGTGAAGCGCGTCACCTATGACGCGCTGAACTCCATTCATTACCGCCCGTCCGCCACGCAGTTGCGCGGATCGGCGGATGACGGCGGGGTGCGCTTCTTCCCGATCAACCTCCACCAGCCCTGGCCGGTCGCGATCTTCCTCGTGCAGGGCGGCGTCGCGCGGCCGTTCCGCTATTCGCCCGCTCTGTTCGACATGCCTTCGAACGGCCCGCTCGCCGCGCTCGGCGATCATGGGGGCTTCTCGGGCTTTCGGGTGATGGACCGGACGGGCGGAAGCGATTGGCTGGCCTTCGCCGGCGCCTCCTATTTCCGCTCCGCCGGCGCGCTCGATCAATATGGGCTTTCCGCGCGCGGGCTGGCGATCGACAGCGGCAGCCCCGGCACGGAGGAGTTCCCCGCCTTCACCCGTTTCTGGCTGGAGCGGGCGGCGGACGGAGCGCTGATCGTCTATGCGCTGCTCGAAGGGCCGAGCGTCAGCGGGGCTTATCGCTTCGTAAACCGCAAGCTGGCGTCGGGCGTGACGCAGGATGTCGAGGCGGTGCTGCATCTGCGCCGGGATATCGCCCGGCTCGGCATCGCGCCGCTCACCAGCATGTTCTGGTACGATCAGGCCGATCGCCGCAAAGCGACCGACTGGCGGCCCGAAATCCACGATTCCGACGGCCTGCTGATCCTGAACGGGCAGGGCGAGCGGCTCTGGCACCCGCTCGATAATCCGCCGCATGCGATCACCAACGCCTATGCCGATGACGGCCCCAGGGGCTTCGGCCTGCTCCAGCGCGACCGCTCCTTCAGCCATTATGAGGATGACGGGGTGTTCTATGAGAAGCGCCCCTCGCTCTGGGTCGAACCCAGGGGCGATTGGGGCAAGGGCGCGGTGATGCTGGTCGAACTTCCCACCAGCAGCGAGACGGACGACAATATCGTCGCCTTCTGGAACCCCGCCGCGCCGGCGCGGAAAGGGCAGAAGCTCGATCTCGCCTATCGGCTGCGCTGGATCGCCGAGGAGCCGCTGCCCCCGGGCCCGGCGCGGGTGGTCGACATCTGGCGCGGCTCGGCGGGGAGGCCCGGCTATGCGCCGACTCCGGGCGCGCGCAAGCTGGTGATCGACTTCGCCGGGTCGAGCCTCGCCGGCCTCGATCGATCGAGCGGCGTGACGGCCGATCTCACCGTCACGCACGGCAAGGCGAGCAACGTCGCCGCCTATCCCGTGGTCGGCCAGCACAACCGCTGGCGGCTGATGGCCGATATCGCGCCGGACGGGCGCGATCCCGCCGATATACGCGCGGCGCTGAGGCGCGGAACCACGCCGCTCACCGAAATTTGCCTCACCCAGATTTTCCCGGATTGAGCCGGGCCGGTCGCCTCACCGCCGGAACCGACCGTCCCGCCCGGGGTTGTCGTTCAGGAACGAACGCCTAATTCTCCCCGGCGGGCCGCCCGGCGCTCGCGGGGCGACATGAGGGATCATCCGATTTGAGCAATCACATCACCCCGTCTGCCCGGACGAGGATCGCGCGCGTGACCGATCGGCCGTGGGGGGACATGCCCCCGGAACAGCCGGCGCTGATGCCCGTCCAGTCCTTCCAGGATCATCCGGGCGCGACGCGGACGCCCCGCACATCGCCGGCAGGTGTAACCGAGCGGCGCCTGCTGCTGCTGCTCGGCACGCTGGTGCTCGCCACCTTCGGCGCGGGGCAGATCACGCAGAGCCTCGGCTCCGACGGCATTTCGCTCGCCGACCTGCTGCTGATGGGCCTGTTCTTCATGCTGTTCGCCTGGATCGCGTTCGG
>DASSTK010000380.1:0-3989 GCA_035707945.1 Sphingomonas sp. | reverse complement strand
GAGCCCCGCGATGCCGGTGAGGCTGCGATGCGGAAAGGGATGCGCGCCGTCCGGAATGTGGGTGGGCGAGGGCGCGGCGTCGGGCATGGTGTTGCGCTCCTAGAGCCCGCACGCATCCTACTCAAGGACACCCTTCGTCCCGAGCGAAATCGAGAGAGGTGTTGCAAGCGATTCGCCCGGTTCACGTACCTCGACTTCGCTCGGCACCAACGGGTGAATATGAAAGGAAATCACGCCATAGCGTCGATCGCGCCTTGGAGGATATAGGCGGCGGCCATCTTGTCGACGAGTTCGGCGCGTCGGGCGCGCGAGGCGTCAGCCTCCAGCAGGGTGCGGGTGACGGCGGCGGTGGACCAGCGTTCGTCCCAAAGCAGAATGGGAAGCGCCAGCGGCGCGAGATTGCGGGCAAAGGCGCGGACCGCCTGGGTGCGGGGCGAATCGCTGCCGTCCATGCTGAGCGGCAGGCCGAGCACCAGCCCGCGAATCGCCTGCGCGGCAACGATCCTGCGCAGCGCTTCCAGATCGGCGGTGAACTTCGTCCGCCGGATCGTCTCGGCCGGGGTGGCGATCGTCCAGCCCGCATCGCAGAAGGCGAGGCCGATCGTCTTGGTGCCCACGTCCAGCCCCGCCAGCCGTCCGCGCGCGGGGAGAGCGTCGCGATAATCGAGCGCCGAGGCGGTGATCACCGCGCCGCCTCGAAGGCCGCCAGCCGCCGCGCGGCATCCTGCCGGATCGCCGACCAGAACAGCGCATAATCGAAGACATGGTAATTGTTGCCGGGCAGCACCGCGACGCCGAAGCCGTCCGGCGGCGGGCCGATCAGCAGCAGCCCGTCGGCGTTGCAGCGCGCGGGGACGAGGTGGGGTGCGAGGTGGGCGCTCTTGTAATCCTTGTCCGGCGCCAGCGAGCCGGGATTCGCCGAGGCGGGGGCGCTGCCGCCCTTTGTGCCGGTCAGCGGATTGACGCAGAGCGCGGGCGTGCCCTTGCGGGGTTGCCCGTCGAAGCCGGTGCTGGCGTCATAGCGGACGCGGAGCTGGGCGGGATCGGCGGGTTCGGCGAAGCTCTCCCAGCTCAGCAGACAGCCCGCCTGATCGGCCCTCGCGCAGGCGGGCAGGCCGAGCGCGGGGAGGTCCGCGCTGACCGACACCGGCCAGCCCACCGCATAGACCGCGACGATCCGCTTCGCGACCGGCCGACCCGCCACCTTTTCGCGCAGCAGGCGGAGCAGGTGGAAGCTGCCCTGGCTGTGCCCGGCGAGGATGATCGGCGCATCCTTGGGCGCTTGGGCGAGAAAGGCGTCGAACGCCCGCGCCACATCCGAATAGGCGAGGTCCAGCGCGCGCGTCGCGTCCGGCTTGGTGGTCAGGAACGCGCCCACCGTCGCCTGTCGATAGCGCGGCGCCCACACCCGGCCGACGCCGTTGAAGGCGCTCGCCTCGCTGGAGACGATCACATGCGCGCGATCGTCCGCCGCCTTGTCGTCATAGGGGGCGTTCCAGTGGTGCGGATCGAGATAGGTGGTGGGCGGCACGAAGAACACCGCCGCCGGGCCGGGCGCGGGATCGGCCATGCCGGGCGGCATCCAGCGTGAAGGGTCGTTCGGCGCGCCGGGGCGGGAGAGCCATGCGTCGGGCTTCGCATAATCGGGCGCGCCGGCGGTCGGCGGGGCCTGCCAGGCGACATTCGGCACGAAGGTCCAGCGCATGATCTGCGTCTGGAACAGGCTCCAGCCGATGCCTGCGAGCAGGATCAGCACGATGATGACGACGATGGCGTAGAGGAAGCGGCGGGCGGCCATGACGTAAGCGTTACGGGGCGGACGCCGCTTTGCCAAGGACGCGCGCTTGAAGCGGGGCAGGCGCGATGCTAGCCGCGCAACCATGTCCGTCGACCTCGCCACCGTCCGCAAGATCGCCGGCCTCGCGCGTATCGCCATGAGCGACGCCGAGGCGGAGGCGCTCGCGCCCGAACTCAACAACATTCTCGGCTGGATCGAGCAACTGGGCGAAGTCGATACCGAAGGCGTCGAGCCGCTCGCCGCCGTCATCCCCAACCATCTTCGCCTGCGCGAGGACAAGGTGACGGACGGCGACATCCGCGACGCCGTCCTCGCCAACGCGCCCGAAGCCCAGCACGGCTTCTTCACGGTTCCCAAGGTGATCGAGTGATGACTCCCTCCTTCGTCATGCCAGCGAAAGCTGGCATCTCGTGCGGCGCGCGCAGGCTCCGCATCAGCAAGACCCCAGCTTTCGCTGGGGTGACGGGAAGGGGCGCGGCATGACCGATCTTACCGACCTCGGCATCGCCGCCATCCGCGACGGGGTGCGCGACGGCGATTTCTCCGCGCGCGAAGTGGCCGACGCCTTCATTGCCGCCGTGGAGCGGGGTCGTCCGCTCAACGCTTTCCTCGTCGAAACCCCGGACCATGCGCTCGCCGCCGCCGCCGCCGCCGACCAGGCGCGCGCCTCGGGCGATCTGAAGCCGCTGTCGGGCGTGCCGCTCGGCATCAAGGATTTGTTCTGCACCAAAGGCGTCGAGACGACCGCCGCTTCCGCCATCCTCAAGGGTTTCGTGCCGCCTTACGAATCCACCGTCTCGGGCAAGCTGTTCGCGGCCGGCGCGGGGATGCTCGGCAAGCTCAACATGGACCAATTCGCGATGGGCTCGTCCAACGAGACGAGCGCCTTCGGCAATGTCATCTCGCCCTGGCGTCGCAAGGACGGCGGCAACGCGCCGCTCGCGCCCGGCGGCTCGTCGGGCGGCTCCTCGGCGGCGGTGTCGGCGCGGCTGGCGCCCGGCGCGACGGGCACGGACACCGGCGGCTCGATCCGCCAGCCCGCCGCCTTCACCGGCATTTCCGGCATCAAGCCCACCTATGGCCGCTGCTCGCGCTGGGGCGTGGTCGCCTTCGCTTCCTCGCTCGATCAGTCCGGACCGATGGCGCGCGACGTGCGCGATTGCGCGATCATGCTGGAGGCGATGAGCGGCTTCGATCCGAAGGACGCCACCTCGCTCGATGCGCCCGTGCCGGCATGGGAGAAGGGGTTGTCCAGCAATCTCAGGGGCAAGCGCATCGGTATTCCCAGGGAATATCGGGTCGATTCCATGCCCGCCGAACTGGATGCGCTGTGGCGGCAGGGCATCGATTTCGTGAAGGATGCGGGCGCGGAGGTGGTCGAGGTTTCGCTCCCCCACACCCGCTACGCGCTGCCGACCTATTATATCATCGCGCCGGCGGAGGCCTCCTCCAACCTCGCCCGCTATGACGGCGTGCGCTACGGCCTGCGCGATCTGCCCGAGGGCGCGAACCTGCAGGAGATGTACGCCGCCACCCGCGCCGAAGGCTTCGGGCCGGAAGTGAAGCGCCGCGTGATGATCGGCGCCTATGTGCTCTCGGCCGGCTTCTACGACGCCTATTTCACCAAGGCGCAGAAGGTCCGCGCGCTGATCGTGCGCGATTTCGAGACGGCGTGGGAGGCTTGCGATCTGCTCCTCACCCCCACCGCGCCCTCGTCCGCCTTCGCGCTGGGCGAGAAATCGGCCGATCCGATCGCCATGTATCTGAACGACGTCTTCACCGTGCCCTCCTCGCTCGCGGGGCTTCCCGCCATGTCGGTGCCGGGCGGGCTGGACGGGCAGGGCCTGCCGCTGGGCTTGCAGATCATCGGTAAGCCCTTGGACGAGCAGGGCGTGCTGAACGCCGGGCTGGCGATCGAGGAACGGGCGGGCTTCACGGCGCGGCCGGAGACGTGGTGGTGATGATCAACCGTGCTCCTGCGAAAGCAGGAGCCCAGGGAGGCTTGGCACTGGGTTCCTGCTTTCGCAGGAACACAAGGAAAGTTTGGAAATGAGCAGCTACCGCATCCAGGGCGCGACGGGCGAGTGGGAGGTCGTGATCGGCCTCGAAGTCCACGCGCAGATCACCAGCGAATCCAAGCTATTCTCGGGCGCGGCGACGGCGTTCGGGGCGGAGCCCAACACGCAGGTCA
>DASSTK010000379.1:0-6666 GCA_035707945.1 Sphingomonas sp. | reverse complement strand
GTGGAAATATCAGCGCTCGAACGGGTTGGACCAGTTCGACCCCGAGCCCCGCAGCCGGGGGCGCGAGGAACCCCTAAACCCTTGAAGGAGAAGAGCCATGGGTCTGTTCAAAAGCGATATCTCGACGCTCGACGATCTGTTCGTCCACACGCTGCAGGATGTCTATTACACCGAGCATCAGATCACCAAGGCGCTGCCCAAGATGATCGACAAGGCGACCGATCCGCAGCTCCGCCAAGGCTTCGAAACGCATCTGCGCGAGACGGAAGGCCAGATCGGCCGGCTGGAACGCGTGTTCAAGATGCACGGGCACGAGCCCAAGGCGGTCAACTGCCCGGCGATCGACGGCATCATCGAGGAAGCCAACGAAGTCTCCGGCGAGATCGACGACAAGCAGGTGCTCGACGCCGCCCTGATCGCAGCCGCGCAGGCGGTCGAGCATTATGAGATCACGCGCTACGGCTCGCTGATCGCCTGGGCCAGGCAGCTCGGCCGCGACGATTGCGCGAGCGTGCTCGAAGAGACGCTTCGGGAGGAGAAGGCGACCGACGAGAAGCTGACGCAAATCGCCGAGCGCGGCGTCAATCGTCAGGCGCAGCAGCAACAGACGATGCACCACGCCTGAGCAGAAGGACGGGGCGGGAACAATCTTCCCGCCCTGCCCGAGAAAATCATCCCCCGGCCAGCTTGAGGCCGATCCAGAGCGTGCCGGGGGTGGCGCGCTCCTCCACGCCGTCGGACAGGCCGGCGGGCACGATCGCGCCGGTCAGGTTCTCCGCCCGCGCTTCGATCGTCAGGCCGTGGCCGATCGGCAGCGCCGCGAAGGCGTCCAGCGTCAGCGCATGATGCAGCCGCTCGGTGTTGAGATCATCCTCATATTGCGCGCCCGCATAGTGCAAGGTGGCGGAGAGCGAAGGCCCGTCGGGCGCCCCCCAGCCCAGCGTGGCCGAGGCGCTGTCCTCCGGCGCCTGCGCCGGACGCAGGCCGTCGAGCGGCGCGGCCGCGCCGGACGCGCGGACATGCGCGTCGGTATGGGCGTAGGAGGCGGACAGGCTCCAGCGCCCGATCGCCAGCCGCGCATCGAGCTCGAGCCCCTTCGAGACGACCGCATCCAGATTCTCGCGCATCTGGAACACGCCCGCCGCCGAGACGAAGCCGACTTGCGGGAAATCGCCCGGCCCGTGGGCGAGGGTGACGTTGGCGATCGCATCCTCCAGCCGGTTGGCGAACAGGGTGGCGGCGAAATGGAGGGTGGGGAGCGGATCATAATCGATCCCGCCGTCCACCCCGCGCAGCCGCTCGGGCGCGAGCCCGGCATTGGCGGCGACCGCGTCCGCGCCGACGCGATAGGGCCGGTAAAGCTCGTTCAGCGTCGGCAATCGCCAGCCGAGATAGGCCGCGCCGCGCAGCGTGATCGCCCCGTCCCCCGGTTTCCACGCCACGCCGCCGCGCGCGGTCGGCCGCCAGCCGGAACGATCGGGATAACGGGCGTCGCCGAGCAGGGCGCCGGTCGCGAGAGCGTGCTGGGCGAGGAAGCCGTCCATGATCCGCCAGCGGTCGATCCGCCCGCCCGCGGTGAGCGTCAGCCCGGCCGCGGGCTCCACGCTCGCCTCCGCGAAGCCGCCGATGGTGAGCGATCGCCCGCCCGCCGCGCGCCGGTCGGTCGGGCTGTTCCGGACATAGGCGTAGAGCTCGTCGGTCTGCCCGCTGACCAGCCGCGTGTCCACGCCGAGACGGAGCTGGATATGCTCGCCCGTCGGTGGGCGCACCTCGATGCGGCCGCCCAGCCCGATCGAGGGCACGTCATATTGATCGAGCACCGGCTTCGCCGTGGTGCGCGCATCGTCGATCGAGACGAAACCGGCCGAGAAGTTGCGCGCCTGAACATAAGCGAGCGCCTCCACCCCCCAGCGCCCGCGCGCAACGAGGCGCAGGCTGGCGTCCTCGCCTTGCGTGCTGTTCGGCGTGAAGGGCGTGCCGCGGGTGCGGCGATCGGTGAAGGCCAGGCCGCTCGCCTGCAGCTCGGTTTCGGGGCCGATCCGCATCACCGCGCGCGCCGCCACGCTCGCCTGCGTGTAGGGCGCGGGCCGGTCGACGGGGCCGCGATCCTGCGCCACGATCGGCACGAAGCCGTCGCCATGCGCATAGGCCGCCGAGAGGAAGGCGTAGCCGCGATCGTTCGAGCCCGAGACGCCGGCGTGCGCCTCCACCGAATCGCGGCTGCCGTAGAAGGCTTCGGCCCACCAGGAGGGAAGCTGGCTCGGCCCGGCGCTGGTCAGCTCGATCGTGCCGGCGAGCGCGCCGGGGCCGAACACGCCCGATCCGCCGCCCCGGGTGACGCGCACCAGGCCGAGTCGTTCGGGATCGATCGCCGCGAAGCTCACCCAGCCGCCGAAGGGATCGGTGAGGGGCACGCCGTCGAGCAGGATCAGCGCGCGGCTCGACGCATTGCCGCCCAGCCCCCGCAGGGTCGCGCCCTGGCTGGTCGGCTGGGCGGAGCGCGAGTCCGATCGGCGATATTGCGCGAAACCGGCGACGTCGCGCAGCACATCCTCGATCCGGCCGCTGGCGCTCTCGGTCAGCCGCTTCCGGTCGATGGTGGCGACATCATAGGCGGCCTCGCCCGGCGGCTGGGGCAGGCTCGCCCCCGTCACCACGATCACGGGCGGCGCGGGCGCGGACGATTGGGCGAAGGCGGGAGCGGCGAGACCGCACAGCAATGGGAAGGCGAGACGCGCCCTGGTCATCATCCCCTCCCGCCGGTTATCCGCTGGGATAATCCCCGAAGTCCCTTCCGGCTCCGCCGTGACGAAAAAAGCTACGCCCCGGGAAGAAGGCGGAGCGTCGCCTCGTCCTCGCGGCCGCCGAACCAGCGGTCCAGCGCCTCGCGGAACGGCGCGCCGCCGCCCGCGTGCAGGAACAGGGTGAGCGAGGAGCGGAGCTTGATCGCATCGATCCCGCCGAACACCGCCTCGGCGCTGCTTTCCGGCAGCGCCTGCAGGGCGGCGACGCACTCGCGCAGGCGCGGGCCCAGCACGGGATGGGCGAGATAGGCGCGCGCCTCGTCGAGCGAGCCGATCGCGTAGCGCCGCGCCGTCGCGCTGTGGCCGAGTCCGGCGATCTGGGGAAAGACGAACCACATCCAGTGGCTGCGCTTGGCGCCCGCCCGGATCTCGGCGAGCGCCCGATCGTAAACGCCTTCCTGCGCCTCGACTAAGCGCGCGAGATGGTGGGGATCGCCCCCGCTCATCGCGGTTCGCTGAGGCGCATGATCTCGGTCACGCGCCGTTCGCCGCCGCGCCGTTCAAGATGGACGATCAGGTCGATGACGCGGCGGGTATAGCGTTCCACCGCCGTCCATTCGAGATTGGCGTTGGCGAGCAGCGCCATCATCACGATCTGGTCGAGCGCGCCCGCTGCGCTGTCGGCATGGACGGTGGTGATCGAGCCCGGATGCCCGGTGTTGACCGCGCGCAGGAAGGCGAAAGTCTCCGCGCCGCGCAGCTCGCCGAGCAGGATGCGGTCCGGCCGCATCCTGAGCGCGGCCTGGAGCAGCATCTCGGCATCCACCCGCGCCTCGCCCAGCGCGCCGCGCACCGCGATCAGGCCGAGCGCGTTCTCGTGAACGAGGCGGAGCTCGGGCGTGTCCTCGATCAGGATCAGCCGCTCGGGCGCATCGATCTCCTTGATGAGCGCATTGACCAGCGTGGTCTTGCCCGACGAGGTGCCGCCCGAAACCACGATCGTCTTGCGGAGCTTCACCGCCAGCGCGAGCGCGGCGGCATGATCGTCCGCCGCCAGCGCGGCCTCGAGCGCATGCTCCTCGGCGGCATGGCGGTTTTCGGCCGGCGCGAACAGGCGATCGGCGGCGAGGCGGGCGAGCGAGAGATCGGCGATGGCGTGCTTGCGGATGGCGAGCGCATGGCCGCCGCGCGTGGCGGGGGGCGCGATCACCTGCACGCGCGCGCCGTCCGGCAGGCTGGCCGAGAGCAGGGGCTCGGCGCGGTTGATGCCCTGATGCGCCGATCCGGCGATCTGGCGCGCCAGCCGCGCCAGCACCGCTTCGGAAAGCGCCGCCACCTCGATCCGCTCGATCGCGCCGCCCCGCGTCTCGATCCAGATCTCGCCGGGGCGGTTGACGAGAATGTCGGTCACATCCTCGCGCGCGAGCCAGGGATCGAGCGGGCTCAGGAAGCTGTGGAGATAGACCTCCGCGCTCACCCGTCGCGCCCGATCGCGGAGAAATCGAGATCGCGCGCCACGAAGGCGCGGACCGGGGTGCCCGGCGGGATGCTGATCGTGGTCGGCGTGTCGATATCGCGCTGGAGCGCCTGGCCCGCCACGTTGGTCGCCTGCTGGGGCGTGCCGATCACCACCGCGCTGTGCGCCGGCGAGGCGAGGTTGACCGCCGCGTCCAGCCCGGCCGAGAGCACGGACATCAGGATCGCCGCGCCGAACCGCTTGAGGAAATGGCTGTTGGTCTCGCCCTTCAGCCCGCCCTGGCCCAGCTCGTCGACGGCGGGCGAGCCGATGTCGATCGAGACGCCTTCGGGCGTCACCAGCCGCGACCAGACGATGAAGGCGCGGGACTGCCCGGCCGCGATGCCGCTCTTGTATTGCCCGATCAGCTTCGATCCGCGCGGGATCAGCACGGTCGATCCGTCGAAGCCGCGCACGTCCCGGCTCACCACCGCGCGGATATAGCCGGGCACGTCCGAATTGACGCCGGTTTCGGTGATCGCCGGGATGATGGTGCCCTGGAGCACCAACATGCGCGGATCGCCGATCCGCCCGGCGGTGGCGGTATCGACTCCGCCGTTCGCGACGCGGCCGGCGAAGCGTTCGTTCGCCGCCGCATGCGCCTCGATCGCGCTCATGGGCGGGGCGTCGCCCTCCTGCTCGCCCTGCGCGCGGCTGAGATCGACGACCATCGCCGGCGCGCGCAGGCGCTGCTCCGCAAAATCATCGGCCGGGGGCGCGGCGCGCGGCGGGCTCGGCGCGGCAACGGCTGGCGGAGGCGGCGGCGCGGAGACGGAAGAGGTTCTTTGCAGCACTACCGGCGCGGCTGCCTGCTCCGCCGGAGGCTGCGCGGGGGCGGTGCGCGAATTGTTGAGGGCGATGAAGGTGACGAGGCCGAGCGCGGCGGCCCCCACCAGCCCGGTCGCGAAGCCCCAGGGCCGTTTGGTGGAGGCGACGGGCGAATGCGGGCGCGAAAGGCGCGCGAACAATTCCCGGTCGGTTTCGCGCGGGTCGTTCATCGCTCTCCCCTCCCGGCGCGCGGCGGCGCGAGCGGGCCGGGCTCGGGCGCGCGCCAGCCGTCGTTGATGATCGTCGTCGTCTCCTTGCCGCGCTTGAGCACGAAACCGGGCGCGAGCCGGTCGACCACCACATAACCGTCCCGCATCGCGCTGTTGACGGTCGATGCGTCATGCTTGCCGTCGAGCGCGAGAATGGCCGGGATGTCGGCATTGGCGGCGAAGGTGAAATAGGTGGAATGGCCGTCGTCGAACACGCGGGCCGGCAGCAGCGCGGAGGAACCGCGATAGCTGTAGGCGTGGTTCACGTCCTCGGGTTCGGGCTTGGGCGGCGGCGCGGCGGGCGCGCCGGTCAGCGCCACGGGCGGCGGATAGACGAAGCGCAGCGCATAGATCACCCCGTCATTGCCGTGGCGGGGCGTGGGCCTGACGGTGAGATCGAAAGTATAGCGGCGTAGCGTCGTCACCACCGTCATGTCGGTGGGATGGGCGGCGCGCATCACCGGCTTGACGAACAGCAGCGAGGCGCGGCGGTTGGGGGTGATCTGCCAGCCCAGGCTGTCGCCGATCGAGACATTCTCGATCCGCTCGTTCGGCCCGAACTCGATCGTCATCTGATAGCCGAGCGTGCCCGTAAGCTCGACCACCTGCTCGGGATCGTAGCGCACCCAGCGGATGCGCGGGTCCTCCGCGCCGGGCGTGGGCACGACGGCGGCCGAAGCGGTGCTCGCGATCAGTGCGAGGAGGGCGAGCAGCCGCTTCACCGGGCGGCCCTGCGCGGCCGGAAGGCGGGGCGGCGGTTCGCTTCGCCCAGCCGCAGCGCGCGCGGGATCGGCTCGGCGGACCCGCGGACGAGATGGTGCGCGGCGATCATGGTCGCCCCCGTCTCTACGAGAAGCGGGCGCGCGTTTCTCGGCTGCGCGACCCACTCGGCGAGCCGCGCGGCGCGCGAGGGCGAAGCGACGGACGGATGGACCATGACGGGCGCGCGGGGGGACGCGGAGGCGGTCCGCTCTCGACGCAGCCGGGGCAGGCGGAATCCGGCGGCGAGAAGCGCGCAGCCGACCAGCAGCAGCGCCTGCGCGCCCGCGAAGATCTGCACGATCGCCACCACCCGGCTCGCCGCCTCGGCTGAAGCGCCGGCGGCGGAGAGCGCCTCCAATGCGGGGCGAAGCGTGAGCAGCGCCACCACCGTCGTCGCCCCGCTCAGCAGCGGCACGAGGGCGACCGCGATCAGCGCGCGCACCCAGCCGACGAACAGGCCGCGCGTGCCTTCGAACAGCAGCAGCGCGATGAAGATCGGGCCGATCGCGGTCAGCATCGCGGTCGCCACCTTCGCCATCGCCAGCACGCCGACGGTGGAAAGGAACAGCAGGGTCGCCGAGCCGAACAGCGCATGATCGGCCGCATC
>DASSTK010000378.1:0-8133 GCA_035707945.1 Sphingomonas sp. | reverse complement strand
ATGGCTCCTCAGGGTGAACGGAAGGATAGAATGATACCGGGAGGCCATAAGTTCGCGCGCGATGACCAGGATGGACAGCGAGAGGGGCGCGATCGCGCCGGTGACGGACGAGGCGATCGCCGAGGCGGTGGCGGTGCGCGGCAGCCATGCCGAGGCCGAGCCGGTCGCGCCGCGCCAGCGTTACTTCAACCGCGAGATTTCCTGGCTGGCCTTCAACGAACGGGTGCTGGACGAAGCCTGCAATCCCGCCCACCCGCTGCTCGAGCGGCTGCGCTTCCTCTCGATCTCGGGCAATAATCTCGACGAGTTCTTCATGGTCCGCGTGGCGGGCTTGCGCGGGCAGCAACTGAACGCGGTGGAGCAGCTTTCCGCCGACGGGCTCACCCCCGGCCAGCAGCTCGACGCGATCGGCGAGGCCACCGACCGGCTGATGCGCCGCCAGCAGGTCGCCTGGCGCACGCTGCGCGCCGAGCTCGCCCGGCAGAGCTTCTTCGTGCTCGCGAACGAGGAGGTCGAGCCCGGGGAATCGCGCTGGCTGGAGGCGTATTTCCGCGAGCAGATATTGCCGGTGCTGACCCCGCAGGCGCTCGATCCGGCGCACCCCTTTCCCTTCATCCCCAACAAAGGCTTCAGCCTGATCTTCGATCTCAAGCGCCTGGCGGACGGCGAGCCGATCCGCGAACTGCTGATGATCCCGCCGACCTTGCCGCGCTTCGTCCGCCTGCCGGGCGAGACGGCGCGCTATGTGGCGGTGGAGACGCTGATCCGCCGTTTCAACGCCATCCTCTTTCCCGGTTATGAAGTGCTGGGCGACGGCGCCTTCCGCATCATCCGCGACAGCGACATCGAGGTGGAGGAAGAGGCGGAGGATCTGGTCCGCTATTTCCACACCGCGATCAAGCGGCGGCGGCGCGGGCGGGTGATCCGTCTGCGCATGGAGGCGGGCATTTCCGAGGCGCTCGAAGCGCAGATCTGCGAGGCGGTCGGCATGGGCGCGGCGCTGGTTTCCGAAGTCTCGGGCTTTCTCGGCGTCGCCGACCTCGATCAGCTCGTCCACGAGAAGCGGCCCGATCTCAAATGGCCGCCGTTCAGCCCGCGCTTCCCCGAGCGCATCCGCGAGCATGGCGGCGACTGTTTCGCCGCCATCCGGGACAAGGACATCATCGTCCACCATCCCTATGAGAGCTTCGAGGTGGTGGTCGCCTTCCTCAAACAGGCCGCGCAGGACCCGGACGTCATCGCGATCAAGCAGACGCTCTACCGCGCGGGCAAGCAGTCCGCGATCATCCGCGCGCTGATCGACGCGGCGGAGGCCGGCAAATCGGTGACGGCGGTGGTGGAGCTGAAAGCCCGCTTCGACGAGGAGCAGAATCTGCTCTGGGCCGCGCAGCTCGAACGGGCGGGCGTGCAGGTGGTCTATGGCTTCATAGACTGGAAGACCCACGCCAAGGTTTCGATGGTGGTGCGCCGCGAGGGGGACGGCATCCGCACCTACTGCCATTTCGGCACGGGCAATTATCACCCCGTCACCGCGCGCATCTATACGGACCTGAGCTTCTTCACCGCCGATCCGCGCGTGGGGCGGGATGCGGCGCAGATCTTCAATTACATCACCGGCTATGTCGAGCCGCGCGACCTGGAGCTCGTCACCATCTCGCCCCACGGCCTGCGCGAGCGGCTGGCCGAGCTGATCGACGCCGAGATCGACCATGCCCGCGCCGGGCGACCCGCCTCGATCTGGGCCAAGATGAACGCGCTGGTCGATCCCGCGATCATCGAGAAGCTCTATCGCGCCAGCGCGGCCGGGGTGGAGATCGAGCTGGTGGTGCGCGGCATCTGCTGTCTGCGCCCCGGCGTGCCGGGCCTTTCCGAGCATATCCGGGTGAAATCGGTGGTCGGCCGCTTCCTGGAGCACAGCCGCATCGTCTGCTTCGGCAACGGCGAGCCGCTGCCCAACCGCAATGCCAGGGTCTTCATCTCGTCGGCTGACTGGATGCCGCGCAACTTCGATCGCCGCGTCGAATATATGCTGCCGATCGAGAACCCGACGGTGCACGCGCAGGTGCTTGATCAGGTGATGATGGCGAACCTGCTCGATACCGAGCAGAGCTGGGAGCTGCACGCCGACGGCGGCTATGAGCGGCTGACGGCGCATGACCGAAAGCCCTTCAACCTGCACCGCTATTTCATGACCAATCCGTCGCTCTCCGGGCGCGGTGCGGCGCTGAAGAAATCCGAGGGCGTGCCCCGGCTGCGGCTGAGGCGCGGGGCCTGAGCGACGCCAAGGGCTTTGCGCGGGCGCTCTTTCCGGCTAATCGCGTGAGCGTGACGAAGCCCGGCTTCCCGTTCCGGACCGCCCCGAAGCAGGCGGCCGACGATTCGGACGGGCGCGTCGGCATCATCGACATCGGCTCCAACTCGATCCGCCTCGTCATCTATGACGGGCCGCGCCGCGCGCCCTCCATCCTGTTCAACGAGAAGGTCATGGCCGGGCTGGGCAAGGGGCTGGGCGCGGGCGGGATGCTGGATGGAGAGGCGATGGACCGCGCGCTGACCGCGCTCGATCGCTTCGCCTTGCTCGCGCGGCAGATCGGCGTCACCCAGCTCCAGGCCGTCGCCACCGCGGCGGTGCGCGAGGCGGATAACGGCCCCGATTTCCTGGCGCGCGCCGCCGCGCTCGGCCTCGACATAACCGTGTTGAGCGGCGGTGAAGAGGCGGAGCTGGCGGGCGAGGGCGTGCTCGCCGCCTTTCCCGATGCAGACGGCATCGTCGGCGATCTCGGCGGCGGCAGCCTCGAGCTGGCGCGGGTGCGGGGCGGCAAGGTCCATGAGCGGGCTTCCTTCCCGCTGGGCGTGCTGCGGGTGGCGGAGATCAGGAAGGAAGGGCCGGGCGCGCTCCGCCGCCGCGTTTGCCCGCTGCTGGAAAAGGGCGGATGGCGCGGCGCGGGCGCGGGGCTGCCCCTCTACATGGTCGGCGGCTCGTGGCGCGCGCTGGCGCGGTTGGCCATGCATCTCGGCCATTATCCGCTGCCGATCGTGCACGGTTACGCCATGCCGGCCGACGCCGCGCCCCGGCTGGTCCGGACGCTGGGGCGGCTCGACAAGGCGCGGCTGAAGCAGGTTTCCGGCCTCGCCTCCTCGCGCGCGGCGGCGCTCCCCGATGCGGCGGCGCTGCTCGCGCTGCTGGTGAAGGAGCTGGGCGTGGGCGAGCTGATCGTCTCCGCCTACGGCCTGCGCGAAGGCGTGCTCCACCGCGCCGCGCCGGAGGCGGTGCGCACGCTCGATCCGCTGATCAGCGCCACGCGTGAGGAGGGGCGGCGGCTCGGCCGCTTCCCCGAGCATGGCGATCTGCTCGATCGCTGGATCGCGCCGCTGTTCGCCGACGAAAGCCCGGCCGACGCGCGGCTGCGGCACGCGAGCTGCCTGCTCGCCGACACCGGCTGGCGCGCCCATCCCGAGTTCCGCGCCGAACGCGGGCTGGAGACGGCGCTCCACGGCAACTGGGTGGGGGTGGACGCGCGTGGGCGGGCGATGATGGCGCAGGCGCTCTACACCAGCTTCGGCGCGAGCGGGGAGCCGGAGATCGTGAGTCTGCTCTGCCCGGCCGAGGATGCGGAGCGGGCGCGGCGCTGGGGGCTGGCGATGCGGCTGGGCCAGCGTCTCTCGGGCGGCGTCGCCGCCGCGCTCACCGAAAGCGCGCTGGCGCTGGACGACAAGGCGGTGACGCTCACCCTCGCGCCCGGGGACCGCGCGCTCTACGGCGAGGCGGTCGAACGCCGCCACAAGGCGCTGGCGGCGGCGTTCGGACGGAAGGCGGCGTTGGCTTAGAGTCGAGCGAAGTCGAGGCATGGCTTATGGCTGCCCCTCGACTGCGCTCGGGGCGAACGGATGTTGTAAACAGCGTCCTTTGCCGCCTGACCCGGCGCGGCTTATTCGGCGGTGCGCGTCATCCTGAGCTTGCCGCCCTGCACGGCGAAGGCGAGGCGGCCTTCGACGAGATCGAGGGCGTCGCGGCCGAACTCCTCGAAACGCCAGCCTTCGAGGATGGCGAGCCCGTCGCGGCGGCCGGCGGCGAGCGCCTCCAGATCGTCCGAGCGGGCGATCAGGCGGGGGGCGACGTCGCTCTCCTTGGCCCTGATCTTCAGGAGCAGCTTGAGCAGGTCCGCCACCAGCGCGCCGTCCTTGCCGAGCCCCGGCTTGCGGTCCTCGCGCGGGGGCATCTCGTCGTCGGAAAGCGGGGTCGCCGCCTCCAGCGCGCCCATCAGGCGGCCGCCGATATCGTTGCCCGCCCAGCTTTGCGAAAGGCCGCGCACCTTCGCCAGATCCTTCTGCTCGCGGGGCGGGTGGCTGGCGATGTCGGCCAGCGTCTCGTCCTTCATGATGCGGCCGCGCGGCAAGTCCTTGTTCTGCGCCTCGCGCTCGCGCCAGGCGGCGAGCGCCTTGAGGCGGCCCAGCACCTCGGGCTTGCGGCTCGGCACGCGCACCCGCTTCCAGGCCTGATCGGGATCGTTGATGTAGCTCGAAGGATCGGCCAGCCGCTCCATCTCCTGATCGAGCCAAGCGCCGCGCCCGGTGCGCTTCAGCTTGTCGAGCAGGCGGGGAAAGATCTTGACGAGGTAGGTCACGTCCCCGATCGCATAATCGATCTGGCGCTTGTCGAGCGGGCGGCGCGCCCAATCTGTGAAGCGCGCGCCCTTGTCCAGCTTCACGCCCGTCCAGCTTTCGACGAGGTTGGAGTAGCCGACCTGCTCGCCCATGCCGAGCGCCATCGCCGCGATCTGGGTGTCGAACAGCGGATGGGGGGTCTTGTCCGTCAGGTTATGGATGATCTCCAGATCCTGCCCGCCGGCGTGGAAGACCTTGAGCACATCCTCATTATCCACCAGCAGATCGAGCAGGGGGGTGAGATCGATGTCCGGCGCCATCGGATCGATCGCGGCGGCCTCGTTCGAATCCGCGATCTGGATCAGGCAGAGGATCGGCCAGTAGCTGTTCTCGCGCATGAACTCGGTATCGACGGCGACATAGGGCGAGCGGGCGAGCCGGGAGCAGAGATCGGCGAGCGCGGCGCTGTCCGTGATGAGCGGGTGGATGTGCATCCCGTCTCCATAACCAGAGCCTCGCGCTTGACAAAGGGGGCGCGGATAGCGAACCGCGCGACACGGCTATTTTCCGTCATCCCTGCGAAGCGGGGATCCAGCTCCTTCGAATGCAGGAGATGGCTTCCCGCTTTCGCGGGAATGACAATGTTGGATGAAAGTGGACAGAATGCACGCCTACCGCACCCACACCTGCGCCGAGCTTCGCGAGGGCGATGTCGGCAAGAGCGTCCGCCTCTCCGGCTGGGTGCACAGGAAGCGCGATCATGGCGGGGTGCTGTTCGTCGATCTGCGCGACCATTACGGCATCACCCAGATCGTCGCCGACGCGGACAGCGCGGCGCTGCGCGCGCTCGAGACGATCCGCGTCGAAAGCGTCGTCACCATCGAAGGCGAGGTCGAGGCGCGCGGGGCCGAGGCGGTGAACCCCAACCTCGCCACCGGCGCGATCGAGGTGCGGGCGCGGAATGTCGCCGTCCAGTCTCCCGCGGCCGAACTGCCGATGCCGGTGGCGGGCGAGGCGGACTATCCCGAGGAGATCCGGCTCAAATACCGCTATCTCGATCTGCGGCGCGAGCGCATCCACAAGAATATCCTGCTGCGCTCGAACGTGATCGCCTCGATCCGCAGGCGGATGATCGATCAGGGCTTCACCGAGTTCCAGACGCCGATCCTGACGGCCTCGTCGCCCGAAGGCGCGCGCGACTATCTGGTGCCGAGCCGCGTGCATCCGGGCAAGTTCTACGCGCTCCCGCAGGCGCCCCAGATGTTCAAGCAGCTCCTGATGGTGGCGGGCTTCGACAAATATTTCCAGATCGCCCCCTGCTTCCGCGACGAGGACGCGCGCGCCGATCGCTCGCCCGGCGAGTTCTACCAGCTCGATTTCGAGATGAGCTTCGTGACGCAGGAGGACGTGTTCGCCGCGATCGAGCCGGTGCTGCACGGCGTGTTCGAGGAGTTCGCCGATTTCGACGGGAAAGGCCGCACCGTATCGCCGCTGCCCTTCCGCCGCATCCCCTATCGGGAAGCGATGCTGAAATACGGCACCGACAAGCCGGACCTGCGCAATCCGATCCTGATCTCGGACGTTTCGGAGCAGTTCAAGGGATCGGGCTTCGGCCGCTTCGCTTCGATCGTGGAGGCGGGCGACGTGGTGCGCGCCGTCCCCGCGCCGGGCACTGCGGAGAAGAGCCGCAAATTCTTCGACGACATGAATAGCTGGGCGCAATCCGAAGGCTTCGCGGGGCTCGGCTACGCCACTCGCAAGGGCGGCGAGTGGGGCGGCCCGATCGCCAAGAATCACGGCGAGGAGAAGATGAACGCGATGGCCGACGCGCTCGGCCTCGGGCCGGACGACGGGCTGTTCTTCGCCGCCGGCAAGGAGGCGGACGCCGCGCGGCTCGCCGGCCTCGCCCGCACCCGCATCGGCGAGCAACTCGGCCTGATCGACCCCAAACGCTTCGAGTTCTGCTGGATCGTCGATTTCCCGATGTACGAGTGGCATGAGGAGGAGAAGAAGATCGACTTCTCCCACAACCCCTTCTCGATGCCGCAGGGCGAGCTGGCGGCGCTGGAGAGCAAGGACCCGCTCGACATCCTCGCCTATCAGTACGACATCGTGTGCAACGGCGTGGAGCTTTCGTCCGGCGCGATCCGGAACCATCGGCCGGACATCATGTACAAGGCGTTCGAGATCGCCGGCTACACGCGCGAGGAGGTGGACCGCGAGTTCGCCGGCATGATCAATGCATTCAAGTACGGCGCGCCGCCCCACGGCGGCTCCGCGCCGGGGATAGACCGCATCGTCATGTTGCTGGCCGACGAGCCGAATATCCGCGAGGTGATCGTCTTCCCGATGACGCAGAAGGCGGAGGATCTGATGATGGGCGCGCCCGCCCAGGTGCGGCCGAGGCAGCTTCAGGAACTGCATATCCGCGTCGTCGAGCCGCCGAAATGACGCGGTATGGCGCTGTTTTAGCTGTATCGTGACGGGACGGCGCCAACGCTACCCGTTCTCGCAACCGGGCGGGCGTTCGCCTAGCTCGGACAGCATGGCGATCGCGCTCGCAGAGTATGAAAGCGGCCCCAAGCACGAGGGCAGCTATCGCCATGCCCTGAAGGCCGTGCAGAAGCGGCTGGAGCAAATCCAGATCGCGCATATCGTCCACCAGAAGCGGGCGATGATCGTGTTCGAAGGCTGGGACGCGGCCGGCAAGGGCGGAGCGATCCAGCGGCTGACATCCGGCTGGGACCCCCGCCACTTCGAGGTCTGGCCGATCGGGGTGCCGACCGAGGAGGAGAAGCGCCATCATTTCCTGTGGCGCTTCTGGTCCAGGCTGCCGGGCGACGGCGAGATCAGCGTGTTCGACCGGAGCTGGTACGGCCGCGTGCTGGTCGAGCGCGTCGAGCAGTTCGCCACCGAGAAGCAGTGGCGGCGCGCCTATGACGAAATCAACGAGTTCGAGGCGCAGCAGAAGGACAGCGGCACCACCGTCATCAAGCTCTTCCTCCACATCACGCAGGAGGTGCAGGATGAGCGGCTGAAGGCGCGGCTGGAGCATCCCTGGAAGCGCTGGAAGACCGGGCCGGACGATTTCCGCAACCGCGCGCGCCGCGCCGATTACATGGCCGCGATCGAGGAGATGTTCGAGCAGACCGACACGCGCTGGGCGCCGTGGAAGGTGATCGACGGCACGCACAAGAAATATGCCCGCCTCGCCGCGCTCACCCACATCGCCGATGTGTTGGAGAAGGCCGTGCCGATGCAGCCGCCCGAGGCCGATCCGGAAACCGCCCGCCTCGCGCGCGAGACGTTCGGGCTGGAGATCGGGCAGGGCTGAATCGCGAGCCGCCGATCGCTTTCGCCCCGTCGCGAGCGCAGCCGGGGCTTCAGGGGCGAGCGTTCAATCAGAACCGTTCGCTCGTGGCTGCCCCCCTCCACCACCGCCTTCGGCGGCGGCCCCCTCCCCGTGCCGGGGAGGATCGGGGTTTCGATCGAACTGGCCGCTCAGCCGTGCCGGTGATGCTCGCCCTT
>DASSTK010000377.1:0-3254 GCA_035707945.1 Sphingomonas sp. | reverse complement strand
CCGTCGAGCGAGCCGGCTTGTCCGAGAACCATGATCTGATCGGGCGATTCGACCCGTGGCATATAGATTGCCTGCCCTTTGATGAGATCGACGGAAAAGGTCACGTCCATAGAGGTTTCGAGCGCATATTGCGTCGTCTCTCCATCGCCCTGCAATGCATGCGCGTCGCCTAGATACAAGAGCGCGCCCGGTTGCTGCACCGGCAGATAAACGGTGTTGCCCTGAACGACTTCATTGAAATCCATGTTGCCGCCAAAACGGCCCGTATCACCCGTAGAGACAGGCGGCGTTCCAAAGCCGGGCGCAACGGCAAGCCCGCCGAGCATCGGCCTGACCGGAACCGAATAATCAGCCAGCGCCCCCGAAGCGCCGATGGGCCGCGCCCGCCCGACCTCATGATCCAACCGCCAGCGGACAGGTTTACCGAGATCGGCCGCCGAAGGAATCAGAGCGGCTCCCAAAGCCCGTCCGACAATCGTGTCCAGGCTGTAGGCATAATCGCGATTGAGCGATAGGCGCTTCAAATGCACGACCAGCGTATCCCCCGGTTCGGCCCCGGCGATGAAGAATGGGCCGGTCTGCGGATTGCCGAACAACGCTCGCGTGACGCCCTTCTCATCCACACCGCCGGAATCCACGGTCGTGGTATGAACGGTATCGCCGGGCCAGATGATCAGGACCGGCTTGCGATCGGCGTTCCAGGTATTGGAATAATCCGATGGACGGAAATCGATGGTGCGCGGACCACCGGCCGGTCGTTGCGGCAAACGCCATGCGGTGAAGCGATGCACGGCGCGCGCCTTTGGATCATTCGTGTCCGGAGCATCAACACTCCCCGACATGTGGTCTCCGGCAATCGCGCCTGTATAAAGCGAGACGCGCGATTCCGTATCGGTTTCACGAAAAGCGAGCCGGTTCCTCATCTCCTTGCCGACAATCCGATCGCCGTCGAGAACGCCCGACACGTTTCCTTGCCTGTTTTCTATTGTCAGCGTGGAAAAGGCCGGGGAGCCCCATAGGTCGGTGCGGATGATCCATGTCTCGCTGGCTTCGGCCGGTGCAGCGATCAAGAGCCCCAGCAGCGCGATCACGGCATGTGCTTTCATGGCGACCTCGGTTCAGAACGGCAGCTTGCGACCAGAACGATTACACATGTAATCACCCAAGCTCCAGCTAAATGAGGCAGTGAATGCAGATGCAGGCGTAGCCGAGAGTGTCACCAAACACCCAGAAGGCGCACAGCATTCATCATCGAGCGTGACCCGCCCCCTCTCCCGCGCTACGCATCCCGGCATGACCGCGACCCCCGCATGGCCGCCCGGCAGCGCGCCGCGTTTGTTTGTCGATCGGCCGCTCGGCGAAGGGGCGGAGGTCGCGCTGGAGACAGGGCAGGCCAATTATCTGCTGAACGTCATGCGGCTGAAGCCCGGCGATGCGGTGCGCTGCTTCGACGATCGGACCGGGGAGTGGGCGGCGGAGCTTGCTTCCACAGGCAAGCGGGACGCGCGGCTGCGGGTCATCGCGCATCTGGGCCCGCGCGAGGAGGTTCCCGATCTGTGGCTGGTCGCGGCCCCCATCAAAAAGCAGCGGATCGACTGGATGGCCGAGAAGGCGTGCGAGCTGGGCGTCGCGCGGTTCTTGCCCGTGCTCACCCGGCGATCGGTGGTCGACCGGCTCAACCTCGAACGGCTGCGCGCGCACATGATCGAGGCGGCCGAGCAATGCGGGCGCACCGCCCTGCCCGGGCTCGCCGAGCCGGTGAAGCTGGAACGGCTGCTGCGGGACTGGCCGGAGGAGCGCGCCCTGTTCTTCGCCGACGAGACCGGCGGCCCGCCTTTCGCCCAGGCCGCCGCCGCACATCCCGGCCCGGCGGCGATCCTGATCGGGCCGGAGGGCGGCTTCGCGCCGGAAGAACGCGAGGCGATCCGGGCGCTGCCCCGGGCGATCGGCATAGGGCTCGGGCCGCGCATCCTGCGCGCCGAGACGGCGGCGCTGGCGGCGATTTCGGTGTGGATGGCGCTTGCGGGCGACTGGCGCTGAACCCACTTTCCATTGCAATCTGCAACCGCTAGGCGCTTCGCCCCATGACGACCCGCATCGACACCGCCGAGGCCGAACCCGCCATCGCCTCGCGCGATGATCTTCTCGCCGTGTTCGAGAAGGGCGAGAAGCCGCGGGAAAGCTGGCGGATCGGCACGGAGCACGAGAAGTTCGTCTATCGCTGCGACGATCACGCCGCGCCCTCCTATGACGAGCCGAACGGCATCCGCGATCTCCTCCAGGCGCTCACCGCCTATGGCTGGAGCCCGGTGCGCGAGGGCGGCAAGGTCATCGCGCTTTCGGGCGAGGACGGGGCGATCAGCCTGGAGCCCGCCGGCCAGTTCGAGCTTTCCGGCGCGCCGCTCGACAATCTGCACGAGACCTGCTGCGAAACCGGCCGTCACCTCGCCCAATGCAAGGCGGTGGGTGAGGAGCTGGGGCTGGGTTTCTTGGGGCTGGGTTTCTGGCCGGACAAGACGCGCGCCGATCTGCCGATCATGCCCAAGGGCCGTTACGCCATCATGCTGCGGCACATGCCGCGCGTCGGCGATCTCGGCCTCGACATGATGCTCAGAACCTGCACCATCCAGACCAATCTGGACTATGCCTCCGAGACGGACATGGTGAAGAAGTTCCGGGTCAGCCTGGCGCTCCAGCCGCTCGCCACCGCCTTGTTCGCCAACTCGCCCTTCACCGAGGGCAAGCCCAACGGCTATCTCTCCTACCGATCGCATATCTGGACGGACACCGATCCGGCGCGCACCGGCATGCTGCCCTTCGTGTTCGAGGACGGCTTCGGCTTCGAGCGCTACGCCGACTACATGCTCGACGTGCCCATGTACTTCGTGTTCCGCGACGGCAAATACATCGACGTGGCGGGCCAGTCCTTCCGCGACTTCATGGACGGCCGCCTCGCCGCCCTGCCGGGCGAACGCCCGACGCTGGCCGACTGGAAAGACCACCTCTCCACCGCCTTCCCCGAAGTGCGGCTCAAGACCTTCCTCGAAATGCGCGGGGCAGACAGCGGCCCGGCCGATCGCATCGTCGCCCTGCCCGCCCTGTGGGCCGGTTTGCTCTACGACCGCTCCGCGCTCGACGCCGCCTGGGACCTGGTGAAGGACTGGACGAACGAGGAGCACGAACAGCTGCGCCGCGACGTGCCGCGCCTTGGCCTCAAGACGCCCTTCCGCGGCGGCACGCTCGCCGACATCGCC
>DASSTK010000376.1:0-3177 GCA_035707945.1 Sphingomonas sp. | reverse complement strand
GTTCCCGCAGGCCAGCGCCCATTATATGTGGCTGATCTTCGCGCTTTCGATGGTGGCGATCACCTACACCAGCCTGGTCGCGCTGGTGCAGAAGGACATGAAGAAACTGATCGCCTACTCGTCGGTGGCGCACATGGCGCTGGTGACGTTCGGCCTGTTCGCCTTCATCCGGCAGGGGGTGGAAGGCGCGATGATGGTGATGCTGGGCCACGGCCTCGTCTCGGCGGCCCTCTTCCTGTGCGTCGGTGTCGTCTATGATCGCCTGCACACCCGCGAGATCGCGCGTTACGGCGGGCTTTCGAACAATATGCCGTGGTATTCCTTCTTCTTCCTGTTCTTCACGATGGCGTCAGTCGGCCTGCCGGGGCTTTCCAACTTCGTCGGCGAGTTCCTGTCGATGATGGGCACCTACGAGCAATCGAGCTGGGCGGCTTTCGTCGCGGTGACGGGAATCATCACCGGCGCAGCCTATATGCTCTATCTCTACTGGCGCATCTGCTTCGGCACCTCGAAGAACGCGGACGCCGCGGCGATGCCCGATCTGAACAAGCGCGAATGGCTGATCCTCGCGCCGATCGCGGCGGCGGTGATCTGGATGGGGGTCTATCCGGAAAGCTTCCTCGCGCCGATGCGCAGCGATATCGGCCTGGTGCTGGACCGCGTTCACGCGGCGGCCCCGCCGAGCGACGCCGCGCTGAGCCTGCCCCATTCCGCCAAGCCGGCCGCGACCGCCGCCGCCGGGGAGCGCTGAGATGATGAGCTACACCCAGTCCTTCGTTCTCTCGATCCCCGAGGAAATCCTCGCGGCGGGCGCGATCATCCTGATGCTGGCGGCCGCATGGGCGGGCGATCGGGCGAGCCGCGTGATAAGCTGGCTGAGCGTGCTGCTGCTGGCGCTCGCCGCGCTGGCGCTGCTCGGGCCGTCGGGCTCGGGCGGGCTCGGCTATGACGGCGCCTATATCGCCGATCCCTTCGCCGCCTTCGCCAAGCTGCTCGCCTTCATCGGCGCGGCCATCGCCATCCTGATCGCGCCCGGCTTCTTTGAGCAGGACGGCGAGCCGATGCGCGCCGAGTTTCCGGTGCTGATCCTGCTTTCGGCGGTCGGCATGGGCATGATGGTGTCGGCGGCCGACCTGCTGACCCTCTATGTCGGGCTCGAGCTGCTGAGCCTCGCCTCCTATGTGCTGGCGAGCTTCATGCGGCGCGATACGCGCTCGGCCGAAGCGGGCCTCAAATATTTCGTGCTGGGCGCGCTGGCGAGCGGCATCCTGCTTTATGGCATCTCGCTGCTCTACGGCTTCACCGGCACCACCCATTTCTCCGGCATCGCCGACGCGATGCGGCATGGGGTGGGGACGGGCACGCTGTTCGGCATCGTCTTCGTGCTCGCCGGCCTCGCCTTCAAGGTTTCCGCCGTGCCTTTCCACATGTGGACGCCGGACGTGTACGAGGGCGCGCCGACCCCTGTGGCGGCCTTCTTCTCCGCCGCGCCCAAGGTGGCGGCGATGGCGCTGATCGTGCGGGTGGCGACCGGCGCGATGGGCCCGGCGACAGCCGACTGGCGGCAGATCGTGATCTTCTGCGCGCTGGCTTCCACGATCTTCGGCGCGGTGGCGGCGATCGGGCAGCGCAACATCAAGCGGCTGCTGGCTTACTCCTCGATCAACAATGTCGGCTTCATCCTGTTCGGCCTGGTGCCGGGCACCGCGATCGGCGCGAGCGCGGTGCTGGTCTATCTCGCCATCTACATCGCGATGACGCTGGGCAGCTTCATCTGCGTGCAGCAGATGCGTACGCCGGACGGGCGGCAGACCGAGGAGATCGCCGATCTCGCAGGCCTCGCGCGCACCCGGCCGGGGCTGGCGGCGGCGTTCGGGGTGTTCATGTTCAGCCTCGCCGGGATCCCGCCGCTGTTCGGCTTCTGGGGCAAGTTCGTGGTGTTCGACGCGCTGGTCGCGGCGGGCTTCTGGCCGCTGGCGATGATCGGCATCGCGATCTCGGTGATCGGCGCCTTCTATTATCTGAAGATCGTCAAGACCATCTATCTGGACGAGCCGACCACCACCCTCGCGCCGATGCGCTCGGTGACGGAGGGCGTGCTGATCGCGCTGACGGCGCTGTTCGTCTCACCACTCGGCTATCTCACCATCCCGGTGCTCGGCGGCGCGACTGCGGCCGCCGCGGCGGCGCTGTTCTGAGCCTCTGCCCGTCATCCCCGCGAAAGCGGGGATCCCGCTGCCTCTGCAAGAGAAGCTGGATTCCCGCTTTCACGGGAACGACAAGAGGAAGCGCATGATCGACATCCGCTTCATCTCGGAAACCGCCTCCACCAATGATGACGTGGCCGCGCTTGCGCGTGCGGGAGCGGCGGAGGGGGTGTGGTTGCGCGCGGAGCGGCAGACGGCCGGGCGCGGGCGGCAGGGGCGGGCGTGGCGGTCGCCGCCGGGCAACCTGATCGCCAGCACGCTGGTGCGGCTGCGGCCCGGCGATCCGCCCGCGCCGACCCTGGCGCTGGTCGCGGCGGTGGCGCTGGCCGAGACGGTCGAGGCGTTCGGCGTCCGGCCGACGATCAAATGGCCCAATGATCTGCTGGTCGACGGCGCCAAGCTCTCGGGCATCCTTCTGGAACGCGTCGACGATGCGGTGGTGATCGGGTTCGGCGTCAACCTCGCGCATCATCCGGACGATCTCGATCGGCCCGCCACCAGCCTCGCCGCCGTCACCGGCGCCGCGCCTGATCCCGACGCCTTTCTGGTCACGCTCGCCGAAGCCTTCGCCCGCTGGCTCGGCCGCTGGCGAGGGGAGGGACTCGGCCCCGTCCGCGCCCGCTGGATGGAACGCGCCCATTCCGCCGGCAGCGCGCTCACCGTCCATCTGCCCGACGGCGTGCTGGTGGAGGGGCTGTTCGAGGGGCTGGATGAGGGCGGCGCGCTCAGGCTGCGCTTGGCGGACGGGGCCGTCCATGTCATTCACGCCGGCGACGTTTTCCTGATCCGGGACTGACCCCATGCTGCTCGCCGTCGATGCCGGGAACACCAATATTGTCTTCGCGCTCGTCGAGCCGGACGGGGACAGGCCCGTCATCCGCGCACGCTGGCGCATCGCCACCGATCCGCGCCGCACGGCGGACGAATATGCCGTGTGGCTGCACCAGCTCCTCACGCTCGAAGGGCTGAA
>DASSTK010000375.1:0-3132 GCA_035707945.1 Sphingomonas sp. | reverse complement strand
AGCCTCGGTCAGGGTTGCTCTTCTCTTTTGTCGGAGTATATGGAGGGGACTTGCCCGTCAATATGAGCGGGCAATCTGACAGGAAGGGTAACGGATGGGCAAGGGGCTGTGGTTGGGCGGCGCCGGGTTGATGCTTCTGGTTTGCGCGGGCGCGGCGCAGGCAGGGACGGCAACGCGAGCCCCCTTCGGCAAGCTGACGGACGGGCGGGCGGTGGAGGCGGTCACGCTCGATAATGGCCACGGCATGCGCGCGCGGATCATCAGCCTCGGCGCCATTCTCCAGTCGCTCGAAGCCCCCGACAAGGCCGGTCGGTCCGCCGATATCGTGCTCGGCTATGCGGACGCCGCCACCTATCTCTCCAAGCCCAATTATTTCGGCGCGAGCGTCGGGCGCTACGCCAACCGCATCGCCGGCGGCCGCTTCACGCTGGACGGCAAGACCTATCAGCTTCCGCTCAACGACAAGACCAACTCGCTCCACGGCGGCACGGTCGGCTTCGACAAGCATATCTGGAAGATAGTGTCGGTGAAGAGCGGCGACGATCCCAGCGTGACGCTCGCCTATACCAGCCCGGACGGGGAGGAGGGCTATCCCGGCGCGCTCAGCGTCACCGCCACCTACACGCTCACGCCCTCCAACGAGCTGCACATCGATTATCGGGCGACCACCACCAAGCCCACCATCGTCAACATCACCAACCACAGCTTTTTCAATCTGGCGGGCGAAGCCTCGGCGCATTCGATCCTGGACGACCGGCTCACCATTCCGGCCGAAACCTTCACGCCGGTCGGCCCGACTCTGATCCCGACCGGCGAGTTCCGCCCCGTCGCCGGCACGCCCTTCGATTTCCGCAAGGCTACCGGGATCGGGGATCGCATCCGCGACGGGCGCGACGAGCAGATCCGCTACGGCCAGGGCTATGATGAAAACTTCGTCGTCACCCGCGCCCCCACCCGCGACGTGCATCTGATGGCGCGGGTCGAGGATCCGGAGAGCGGCCGGGTGCTGGAGGTGCTCTCCAACCAGCCTGGCGTGCAATTCTACTCAGGCAATTTCCTGGACGGCAGCGCGGTCGGCAAATCCGGCCACAGCTATCGCCAGTCGGACGGGCTGGCGCTGGAGCCGCAGCTTTTCCCCAACACCCCCAACCAGCCCGCCTTCGGCTCGGCCCGCCTCGATCCCGGCCAGACCTACGAAAACCACATCGTCTATCGGCTTTCGGTCGACGCGCACTGATACGGAATTGGGAACGGCATGAGCAGCAAGGATTCCGGCGGGCGCGTTCTTCGCTCGCGCGCGTGGTTCGATAATCCCGCCAATATCGACATGACCTCGCTCTATCTGGAGCGTTACCTGAACTTCGGCCTCAGCCTGGAGGAGCTGCGCTCCGGCAAACCGATCATCGGCATCGCCCAGACGGGATCGGACCTGAGCCCCTGCAACCGCCACCATCTCGTGCTCGCCGAACGGGTGCGCGAGGGCATTCGTGAGGCGGGCGGCATCGCCATCGAGTTTCCGGTCCATCCGATCCAGGAGACCGGCAAGCGCCCGACGCCGGGGCTTGATCGCAACCTCTCCTATCTCGGCCTGGTCGAGGTGCTTTACGGCTACCCGCTCGACGGCGTGGTGCTGACGATCGGCTGCGACAAGACCACACCCGCCTGCCTGATGGCGGCCGCCACCGTCAACATCCCGGCGATCGCGCTCTCGGTCGGCCCCATGCTCAACGGCTGGCACAAGGGCGAGCGGACGGGTTCGGGCACGATCGTCTGGAAAGCGCGCGAGATGCTCGCCGCCGGCGAGATCGACCATGAAGGCTTCATCAAGCTGGTCGCCTCCTCGGCGCCGTCCACCGGCTATTGCAACACGATGGGCACGGCGACGACGATGAACTCGCTCGCCGAGGCGTTGGGCATGCAGCTTCCCGGATCGGCGGCGATCCCCGCGCCCTATCGCGACCGGCAGGAAATCTCGTACCGCACGGGCCTCCGCATCGTCGATATGGTGCGCGAGGATTTGAAGCCTTCGGACATCATGACGCGCGAGGCGTTCCTGAACGCGATCGTGGTCAATTCCGCGATCGGCGGCTCCACCAATGCGCCGATCCACCTCGCCGCGATCGCGCGCCACATGGGCGTGGAGCTGAAGCTGGAGGATTGGCAGGAGCATGGCCACAAGGTGCCGCTGCTCGTGAACCTTCAGCCCGCCGGTGAATATCTCGGCGAGGATTATTACCATGCCGGCGGCGTGCCCGCGGTGGTCAACCAGCTCATGAGCGCCGGCCTGATCCATGAGGATGCGCTCACCGCCAACGGCCGCACGCTGGGCGAGAATTGCAAGGGAGCCCCGATCGAGGACGATCGCGTCATCCGCCCCTTCGATCGCCCGCTCAAGGAGGAGGCCGGATTCCTCGTGATGGGCGGCAATCTGTTCGACGCCGCGGTGATGAAGACCAGCGTGATCAGCCCCGAGTTCCGCGCGCGCTACCTCTCCAATCCTGATGATCCGGAGGCATTCGAAGGCCCTGCCGTGGTGTTCGACGGGCCGGAGGAATATCACGCCCGCATCGACGATCCGGCGTTGGGCGTCACGCCCGACACGTTGCTGTTCATGCGCGGCGCGGGGCCGGTCGGCTATCCGGGGGCGGCCGAGGTGGTGAACATGCGCCCGCCCGCCTATCTGATCCGCGACGGCATCCACGCGCTGCCCTGCATCGGCGACGGTCGCCAGTCCGGCACCAGCGGCTCGCCCTCGATCCTCAACGCCTCGCCGGAAGCGGCGGCCGGCGGCAATCTCGCGCTGCTCCGCAATGGAGACAGGGTGCGCGTCGATCTGCGCAAGCGGCGGGTGGACATGCTCGTCGATGAGGCCGAGATCGCGCGCCGCCGCGCCGATCTGGAGGCCGAGGGCGGCTACCGCTACCCCGCCTCGCAAACCCCCTGGCAGGAACTCCAGCGCGTCGTCACCGGCCAGATGGACACCGGCGCGATCCTGGAAGGCGCGGAGAAATATCAGCGCATCGCCCAGACCAAGGGCGTGCCGAGGGACAGCCACTGAGAGCGGGGCGGCGGCGGGACCAAGCCTCCGCCCTTCTTCCTTCCGGGCCCTTGCCGCGCTGCCACTCAAACGAA
>DASSTK010000374.1:0-3015 GCA_035707945.1 Sphingomonas sp. | reverse complement strand
CGACCAGATTGGCGTCGCTGCGGAAAGCAGCGGGGAAGCGGCCGTGCACCGTCACGCCGTTCAAGGTGATCCGCCCCACCCGATAGACTTCGCCGGGCGCGGCCTTGGGCGGCAAATGGAGCAGGATGTCGACCGGCTTGCCCTGATATCGAAGCCCGGTGAGCCGCGCCGTATCGGCATCCCCCATCAATGCGCGCGTCGCGGTGGTGAGGAAGGGCGCGATCCGCACCCCCTCGATCCCCGGTTGCCAGCCGAACAGGGTGCGGACCACCGCGCCGTAATAGGCCCCGACCGACCAGAGCTGGCGGCGCGAATCGAGCACCGGGCCGCCCTCATAGGTGGCGGTGCCGGTGAGCCATTCGAGATTCTCCATGTTGGAGAGGTTGAGCGCCGCGCCGCGCATCAGCGAATCGAGCGCGCGATCGGCGACCGTCACGTTGCGCGCCTCGGCCGCCGCGCGGAGCATATAGCCGGTGACGAACGGCCAGATGGCGCGATTGTGGTATATGTCCACATTCGCCGCCTCGGGCCACACCACCGGCGGGCCGAACGGCGCGAAGGGATAGTGCGACACGATCTCCCGCGCCCGTCCCCGGTCCGCTATGCCCGAGACGACCGCCAGCGCATTGCCCAGCGCGTCATATTTGGCGAGGGGACCGGCATTGAGCACGGAGCCGGTGTAGGTGGCGTAGAGCCCGGCCGAATCGTCCCAGAAGGTCTTGTCGATCGCGTGTTTCAGCGCGTCGGCCCAGCCGTCGTAGCGATCGGCGAGCGCATCCGCCCCCGCCTCGCGCGCCAGCTCGGCGGCGAGCCGCTGGGCGCGATACTGGACGATGTTGGTGGAAAGCGCCCTGGATTCGGCGAGCGCCGAGAGATGATCGGGAATCCAGCCGGCGTAGCTCTGCTCGCGCCAGTCGAGGAAGCTCTGCTCGCCGCGATAGAGGCCGTCGCGCGGATCATAGGCGGCGATCCGGTCCGCCTTGATCGTGCCGCTCAAGGCCGCGAAGGCGCGGGTGGCGAAGGCGGCGCGATCCGGCCCCGCCATCTCGGCCAGCACCGATTCCGCGCCGAGCGCCCAGACGGTGCGGTCGGTCGAGACAGGCCAGCTTCCGCCCGATCCGGTGTCCTCCACGATCTGCGTCGTGCCGCCCGGCAGCTCGGGCGGCGGCTCGACGTCGGGGCGGAAGCCGCTGGTCTTGAAAATCAGGCTCGCCTCGCCCCGCGCCGGATCGAACCCGGCCAGGCCGAGATCGAGCGCGTAGGAGAGGTCGCGCGTCCAGACGAACGGCCATTTCTCGCCGGTCTGGAAGCAATGGCAAGGGATCGGCCGTCCGCCGTTGTAGCTATCGTCCCGGATCGTCTCCACGCTGTCCTGCCGCGCGTCGTCGATCGCCAGCGCGAACAGCGCGTCGAACCAGTCGCTGCCGGTCCGGAGCCGGGGCTGGTCGACGGTTTCGGCGACGGTGCGCTTGCTCGGCCCGTTATCGCGTTGCGGCGCGGTGGAGACGAAGGCGAAGCTGCGCAAACCGCCGGAGCCGGTCGAGACGGTGACGCTCACCGTCTGCGGTCGGCCGCCCGGATCGCCGGCATAAGGCGGATAGGTCGTGCTGACCGGCGGCGCGGAGGCCGCGATCGCCGCGCCGGGCACGCCGAACAGCAGGGACAGCAACCATCTCCCGATCCGCGCCGATCGCCGCAACCCCGCCCCCTTCGCACATGCCTGGCGGAAGCCCCGATAAACGGCCCGGGCGCGGCGCGCTACTCCCGCCGGATCAGAAGGCGTCCTCGGGCAGCGCCATCAGCGATCGCTTGCCGGATTTGATCGCCAGGAAGGCGGCGGTCGCCTGCGGCAGGATGCGATCGAAGAAGAAGCCGGCGGTGGCGAGCTTGGCCTTGTAGAATCCGGCCTCCTCCGTGCCCTCGCCCAGCTTCCGCGTGGCGATGCGGGCGGCCTTCAGGAAGCAATAGCCCATGCCGACAAGGCCCATCAGGCGGAGATAGTCGGTCGCCGCCGCGCCCGCTTCCTCCGGGTCCTTCAGGCCCTTCTGCGCGATCATGCCGGTCGCGAGCTGGAGAGCGCCGAACGCCTGCTGCAAGCCGCCGGTCATGGCTTTCAGCGCCTTGTCCTCGCTTCCGCCCGTTTCCTCGATCAGATTGGAGACGGCGTGGAAGAAGGGGCGGAGCGTGCGGCCCATATTGGCGGGCAGCTTGCGGCCGACCAGATCGAGCGCCTGCACGCCGTTGGTGCCTTCGTAGATCATGGCGATGCGGCTGTCGCGCACGAGCTGCTCCACGCCATGCTCGCGGATATAGCCGTGGCCCCCATAGACCTGGACGCAGAGGTTGGTCGCCTCGAAGCCGAGATCGGTGAACAGCGCCTTCACCACCGGCGTCAGCAGCGCGACGAAATCGGCGGCGCGCTGCTTCACCTCGGGATCGTCCGAATGCTTCTCGGCGTCGAGCGCGCGCGCCGTCCACGCGCCGAGCGCGCGGCAGCCCTCGGCATAGGCGCGCATCGTCATCAGCATCCGCCGCACGTCGGGGTGGACGATGATCGGGTCCGCCGGCCCGTCCGGGTTCTTGACGCCGGAGAGCGAGCGGCCCTGCAGCCGCTCCCTGGCGTAGGCGGCCGCGGACTGATAGGCGATCTCGTTCAGGCCCAGCCCCTGCACGCCGACCGACACGCGCTCGGTGTTCATCATCGTGAACATCGCCGCCAGCCCCTTGTTCGGCTCGCCGACGATCCAGCCGGTCGCGTCCTCGAACACCATCTGGCAAGTGGCGGACGCCTTCATGCCCATCTTGTGCTCGATGCCCGCGACGGAGACGCCGTTGCGAGCGCCCGGCGTCCCATCCTCCTTCGGCAGCAGCTTGGGAACGATGAACAGGCTGATGCCCTTCACCCCCTCGGGCGCGCCGGCGATGCGGGCGAGGACGAGGTGGACGACATTCTCGGTCAAATCATGGTCGCCGGCCGAGATGAAGATCTTCGAGCCGGTGATCCTGTAGCTGCCG
>DASSTK010000373.1:0-5058 GCA_035707945.1 Sphingomonas sp. | reverse complement strand
AGAGCAGGATGAAGCCCAGCGCCATCACCGCCGTAAGCCACTGGATGAGCGGAGAGGAGAACCATTGCTCGCGCTCGCCCTCCTCCAGCACAACGGTCAGCCCGCCGAGCCCCAGCGCCAGCCCGAGAATGCCGAGCCAGTCCGCCTCGCCGATCAGATCGAGCCGCGCCTTCTGGTGCGGCAGCGCCAGCAGCAGCAGCGCGATCAGCGCGATGCCCACCGGCAGGTTGATGAAGAAGGCGTAGTGCCAGCTCACATTCTCGGTGAGCCAGCCGCCCAGCACCGGCCCGATCACCGGGCCCAGCACCGCCGTCGCCCCGAACATCGCGTTGCCGACCGGCTGCTGCGATCGCGGCAGGCGGGTGGCGATGATCGTCATCGCCGTGGGGATCAGCGCGCCGCCGGTGAAGCCCTGCCCCACCCGTCCGACGATCATCATCGGCAGCGTGTTGGAGAATCCGCACAGCATCGAGAAGCTGACGAACAAGCTGGCCGCGATCAGCAGGAAGGTGCGCAGGCCCAGCAGCCGCTCCAGCCAGCCGGAAAGCGGGATGATGATGATCTCGGCGACGAGATAGGAGGTGGCGATCCACGTCCCCTCCGTCCCGCTCGCGCCGATCTCGCCCTGGATGGTGGGGAGCGACGAGTTGACGATCGAGATGTCGAGCGTCGCCATCAGCGCGCCCAGCGTGCCGGCGGCGACCGCCAGCCATGCCGCCGCGTCGGCGCGCTCGCCTCCGCCCGAAGCCGGAGCCGCCATCGAGGCTGTCGCGGCGCTCACCGGCGGGCGCGCTCCAGCGCCTTCTGCTGCTGCTCGATGCGGTTGTCCGCGCCCTTGGCGGAGATGGTGTCCACCTTCACCGTCACGGACAGGCCCGGAACCAGCACGCGCCGCGCCTCGTCACCGGGATCGATCGCGATCCGCACCGGCACGCGCTGCACGATCTTGGTGAAGTTGCCGGTCGCGTTCTGCGGCGGCAGCAGCGAGAATTGCGCGCCGGTTCCGGGCGCGAGGCTCTCGACATGGCCGTGCAACTCGACTCCGGGCAGCGCGTCCACCTCCACCGTCGCCGGCTGGCCGACGCGCATCAGCCCGATCTGCGTTTCCTTGAAATTGGCGGTGACGTAGATCCGCGCAATCGGCACGATCGTCATCAGCCGCGTGCCCGCCTGCACGAACTGGCCGACGCGCACCGTCTTGTCCCCCACCCGGCCGTCGATGCTCGAACGGATCAGGGTCGCGCCGAGGTTGACCCTGGCGGAAGCAAGCTGAGCCTTGGCCGCCTCGCCTTGCGCCACCGCCTGATCCACCTGCGCCTGAAGCGCGCCGATCCGGCGCCGGGCGCTTTCCAGCGCGGCCCGCGCGCCCGCCACCTGCGCGTCTGCCTGGGCGGACTGGTTGCGCAACGTCTGGAGCTTCTCATGCGTCTCCGCGCCGGAGGCGGCGAGCGGCGTGTAGCGCTTCACCTCGGACGCGGCGAAGCGCGCATCCGCCTGGGCCGATGCGAGCTGGGCCTGCGCCTGCGCGATCGCGGCTTCCTGCTGGCGGATCATGGCGCGGGCATTCTCGGCGCCGGCCTGGGCGAGATCGATCTGCGCCCCCGCCTGGGCGGCCTGGGCGCTGTAATCGCGCGGATCGACCTTCACCAGCGGCTGGCCCGCCTTCACATGCTGATTGTCCGCCACGAACACCTGATCGACATAGCCCGATATCTTGGGCGCGATCGTCACCCCGTCCGCCTGCACATAGGCGTCGTCCGTGCTCTCGATATATTTGCCGTGCGTCTGATAGTGGACGAACCAGATCGCCAGCAGCGCGATCAGGATCAGCACGCCGATCAGCAGTGCGCGCTTCACCCAAGGCTTCCTGAGCGCCGAGGGCTTCTTGCCGGATTGCGCGGCTTCCGCCGCCTCATCGCCCAGTTCGTGTCCGGAAGCGGCAGCCCCTTGGTCTGTCATGCGTTTGAACCCCGTTCCAGCCGGGAACCCTTCAGCCCCGATTCGGTTTCAGCGGGGCCTATTGCGCTGCGTCGCAGCATATGGCAAGACCATTTCATATGGTCCCACATCAAATCTGATCCGGGAAAGCCGTGCCCGACACCCTCAGCCTCGCCGAAGCGCTCCGCGACTTTTACATCCGCATCCATCGTGATCTGGATCGGCGCATGGCGGCGGGCGGGGTGTCACTGGCGCGCACCAAGCTGCTGGCGTTCATCCGATGCCGAGGCGATGCCCGCTCCGCCGATATCGTCGCCGCTTTCGGCCACGCGCCGCGCACCGTGACCGAGGCGATCGACGGGCTGGAGCGGGACGGCCTCGTCCGTCGCGAACCCCATCCCGCCGATCGTCGCGCCAAGCGTATTCTCATCACCGAAGCCGGCGAAGCCGCCATCGCCGCTTCCGAACCCATCTACCATGAGCTTGTCGAACGCGTGTTCGGCCCTTTGTCGCCGTCCGAGCGCGAAGCCCTGGCGGCCGTCATGGCCAAGCTGATCGGCAATCTCGGCAGCGCCGAATCAGACCCCGACTCACCTTGAATCTTCCGTGAATAGGCGTAGCATCCTCCTGTCGCCGGAAGAGCGACGAAGGATGGAGAGGGCCGATGGCGGATTGCTATCTGCCGATAAGCGACGAATGTCGCCTCGCGTTGATCCTGTCGACGCTGGCGTCGTGGACGGTTGCGATCGGAGTGTTCATGGCCTTCGGCTGAGCCCGGAGCCGATGATGCCGGATATCTTCCCGGCTGCTGATCTCTGCGTACATGCCCTGATGCTTTCCACGTTTCTGATTCGGCGCGACATGCTCTAATCGCGATCCGATGCTGAGCTTCCGCTTCCTCCCCGCCCCGCATGACCGCTGACGTCGCGATCCGCGCGCGCGGGCTGGTCAAGCTGTTCGACGGAGTCCGCGCGGTCGACGGCGTGGACCTGGATGTGCCGGCGGGCTCGATCTACGGTGTGCTCGGCCCGAACGGGGCGGGCAAGACCACGCTGCTGCGGGTGCTGCTCGGCATCCTCGATCCCGACGAGGGCGATCGCACCCTGCTCGGGCAAGCCCGTCCGCTCGATGCCGCCGATCGCGGCGGCTATCTGCCCGAGGAACGCGGCCTTTATCCCGCGATGAAGCCGGGCGAGGTGATCGCCTTCCTGGGCGCGTTGCGCGGCCTGCCGCTCGCCGAAGGCCGCCGCCGCGCCGCCCGCCTGCTCGACGAGGCCGGGCTCGGCGATGCGGCGGACCGGCAAATCCGCACCCTCTCGAAAGGCATGGCGCAGACCGTGCAGCTTCTCGGCACGATTGTTCACCGGCCGCGCCTGCTGGTGCTGGACGAGCCGTTCTCCGGCCTCGATCCGCTCAACCAGGAGCGTCTGGAAGGGCTGATCCGCGATCAGGTGGCGCAGGGCGTGACGGTGCTCTTCTCCACCCACGTCATCGCCCACGCCGAGCGGCTGTGCGAGCGGGTGGCGATGATCGGCAAGGGCAAGGTGCGCTTCGAAGGCACGGTGGACGAGGCGCGCGACCGCCTGCCCCATCTTGTCCGTCTACGCACCCGCGCATCCGACGGCGAGTGGCGGAGCGCCCTCCCCGCCGACGCGGCCGAGGAGAACGGGGTGTGGACCTTTCCGCTGCCCGCCGCGGGCATCGAGCCGATCCTCGAGAAGCTGGTCGCGGCGAGGGCGGGCATCGAGACGCTCTCGATCGAACGGCCCAGCCTGCACGACGCCTTCGTCCACCTGCTCGGCCCTCATGCCGAGATCACGGAGGAGCAGGCGGCATGAACCGGCTGTTCCGATCCGCCTGGGTGATCGCGCGGCGCGATTACAGCTCCACCGTTTTCTCCAGGCTGTTCCTGTTCTTCCTGATAAGCCCGCTGTTCCCGATCCTGTTCGGCGGCACCTTCAGCGTGATCGGCACGCACAGCGACGCGCCGCAAGGGCCGCCGACGCTCGCCGTGATCGCCTCCCCCGCCGACGTGAAGGCGATCGCCCAGGTTCGCTCCGCATTCGCCGACCGGCTGGGAGACGACGCCCTGCCGCGCATCGAGCATATCGTCCCGCAGGCGGACACCCACGCCGAGGCCGCCCGCCTGCTGCGCGGGCCTGTTCCGCCCGACGCGGTGCTGACCGGCCCGCTCGCCCATCCGCGTTTTTATGCGCTCTCGCACGGCGACAACGGCCTTTCCGATCAGGCCGCGCTGCTGGTCGATCAGGCGCGCGCGCTGGAGGCGCACGGGCCGCCGCCGGGCACGTCGATCGAGCTTTGGGAGGTGAAACGCCCCATCCAGACCGAGCCGGAGGATGCGCGGCATATCGCGCTGCTCGGCCAGACCGGGCTGTTCGTCATCACCATCCTGCTAGCGGGCATGCTGCTCTCCAACCTGATCGAGGAGAAATCCAACAAGGTGATAGAGGTGCTCGCCGCCGCCGTGCCTGTGGACGCGATCTTCCTCGGCAAGCTGGCGGGGATGCTGGCCCTGTCGCTCACCTTCATCGCGGTCTGGTCGATCGTGCTGGCGCTGGGGGCGACGGTGGCGCTCCCCGCCCAGTTCGGCTCGCTTCCCTCGCCCGCCGTCGGCTGGCCCGTGTTCGGGCTGCTGGGCGTGCTCTATTTCTCGACGAGCTATCTGCTGCTCGGCGCGGTGTTCCTGGGGATAGGATCGCAGGCGTCGACCCCGCGCGAGATCCAGATCATGTCGATGCCGGTGACGATGATCCAGCTCCTGCTGTTCGGCTTCGCCTCGGCCGGCGTCGGCGATCCCGACGGCTGGCTGGCCTGGGCCGCCGCCGTCTTCCCGTGGAGCTCGCCGATGGCCATGCTCGGCCGCGCCGCCGAGAAGCCGGCGCTCTGGCCGCATCTGGCGGCGCTCGTGTGGCAAGGCGTGTGGCTCGTCCTCGCCATCCGCATCGCGGCGGGGCGCTTCCGGGTGGCGGTGCTGAAATCGGGCGGACGGCGGAAGAAGGCTTGAATCCCCATGTCATTGCGAGCGTAACGGAGCAATCCAGTCCGGCAACGACGATTCTCACCTCATCCCCTGTTTGCGGAATGAGTCTTGTTCCGTTG
>DASSTK010000372.1:0-5473 GCA_035707945.1 Sphingomonas sp. | reverse complement strand
CAACCCGCCAGCACCACCACCGCGAGCAGGGCGAGCGCGATCAGCCGCTTGAGGATGCCCAGGAAACGCATCAGGGCTAAGGACGTTCGAAGACTGCCGGATGTCCATTCATTCGGGCGATCAGGAGATTTTCATGCCCGTTCTTCGTCTGGAGACCAAGCGCGTCGAGAAGCCCTGGGGCCGCCGCGATCTCTGGCCCGGTTTCGAGGACGTGCCCGAAGGCGGCGCGCCGGTGGGCGAAATCTGGTTCCAGGCGCCGAAAGGCCAAGGCGAGGACGATCCCGCCCTACTCGTCAAATATCTCTTCACCTCCGACAAGCTTTCGGTGCAGGTCCACCCGACCGACGATTACGCCCGCGCCCATGGGGCCGAGCGCGGCAAGAGCGAGGCGTGGCAGATCCTCGCGGCCGAGTCGCACGCCACCATCGCGCTCGGCACGCTGGAGCCGATGACCAAGGACGAGCTGCGCGCCGCCGCGATCGACGGCTCGATCGAGGATCTGCTCGACTGGAAATCGGTGAAGGCGGATCAGTTCTGGTATTCGCCCGCCGGCACGATCCACGCGATCGGGCCGGGGCTGGTGCTGATCGAACTCCAGCAGAATGTCGACTGCACCTATCGGCTCTATGATTATGGCAGCGATCGCGAGCTGCATGTCGATCAGGCGGTCGCGGTCGCCGATCCGGTGCCCTACGTCGCCCCCTTCCAGCCGCGCTATCTGGAGCCCGGCCGCCGCCTGCTCGTCGCTCAGGGCGCGTTCGTCGCCGAACGCTGGACCAGCCCGCGTTCGGGCACGCTCGACGCTTCAAAGGAGCGGCCGGCGTGGCTGATACCGCTCAAGGGCGAAGGCGCGCTTGACGGCCAGCCGATCGCGCCCGGCGGCGTCTGGCTCGCCGACAGCGCCGTTCCGATCGAACTCAAGGAAGGCATCGACCTGCTCCTCGCCTACCCCGGCGGCGAGGTGAACGCGGGATTGATGGGCTAGAATCGCGCCTCTCCGTCATGCTGATGAAAATCAGCATCCATTCGCGCTCCGCTTCGATGGCGGCCCGAGCGATAATGGATCCTGACTTTCGTCAGGATGACGTATTATCCCTCACTTCCTCGGCGGCGGCAGCCAGCTCGTGTCGATCGCGGTGAAGCGGTCGACATGGTGGGCGACAGCGGCGAGGCCGGCTTCGTCGAGAATGCGGATGCGGCCGTTGGTGCGGGCGATCAGTCCTTCGTCGGCGAGCTTGCGCATCATGCGGTTGACGTGGACGGCGGTGAGCCCGGTCGCGTCCCCGATCTCCTCCTGCGTCAGCGGCATCGGCACCCCGTCCTTCGCCGCTTCCCCCGAAACGCGCAGGCGATGCAGAATATCGCAGATCAACGCCGCCACCCGCGCCTTGGCGGAGGTGCGGCCGATCGAGGCGAGCCGGTCATAGAGCGCCACCCGCTCGGCCTGGCCCAGCATCGCCAGCAGCATGGCGAGGCGCGGCTGATGCTCGAACAGGGAGCGGATCGCGATTTTGTCGATCACCGCCACCACCGCATCGGTGACGGCGACCAGCGCGAAAGGCGCGCGCTCGAACGCCAGCGCGGCCGATCCCGCGAACTCGCCCGGCAGATGCAGGCTGAACACCTGGCGCCGCCCGTCCGCCATCAGCAGGCTGGAATAGAGCCAGCCCGAGCGGACGATGTAGAGCTCGCGCGCCGCAGCCTGCTCGGGGCGCAGCATGGCGCCGCGCGACACCGCGCGTTCGCTCTCCCCCAACGCGGCCAGGGCCTCGCGTTCGGAATCGACCAGATGCACGTACCGGCCGAGCCGATCCGCCAGACTGCCTTGAGACACTGATCCTCCGCCTTGCCCCCCGATGGGCGGGCCTTTCTCTAAGGCGAAAGCGCTCCATTGCGCGCTAACAACGATCAATATTCAGCGACTTGGGCGCAGGCGCTTGCCTGGGGCGCGGGATCGCCTAGGAAGCCTTCATGGACAGGATCGTCATCCGCGGCGGCCGCCGCCTTTCCGGCCGGCTTCCCATTTCCGGCGCCAAGAACGCGGCGCTCACCCTGCTGCCCTGCGCGATCCTCACCGATCAGCCGCTGACCTTGCGCAACCTGCCGCGCCTCGCCGATGTCGACGGCTTCGGCCATCTGCTGAACGGCATGGGCGTCTCCACCGCGGTCGCGGGATCGAGCCCGGATCGGTTCGGCCGCACCATGACGCTGGATGCGAAGCGGATCAGCTCCACCGTCGCGCCCTATGATTTCGTCCGCAAGATGCGCGCTTCGATCCTGGTGCTGGGGCCGCTGATCGCGCGCATGGGCGAGGCGACCGTGTCGCTGCCCGGCGGCTGCGCGATCGGTAACCGCCCGATCGACCTGCATCTGAAGGCGCTGGAGGCGCTGGGCGCGCATATCGAGATCGCCGCCGGCTATGTGAAGGCGTCCGCGCCCGAAGGCGGCCTGCGCGGCGGCTCGATCGTGTTCCCGATCGTCTCGGTGGGCGCGACCGAGAATGCGCTGATGGCGGCCAGCCTCGCCACCGGCGAGACGGTGATCGACAATGCCGCGCGCGAGCCGGAGATCGTCGATCTCTGCCGCTGCCTCGTCGCGATGGGCGCGACGATCGAGGGGATCGGGACGGAGCGGTTGATCGTCCACGGCCAGCATCGCCTTCACGGCGCGGATTACGAGGTCATGCCCGATCGCATCGAGGCGGGCAGCTACGCCTGCGCCGCCGCGATCACCGGCGGCGAGCTGGAGCTGGCGGGAGCGCGCGCGAACGACATGACGGCGATCCTCGCCGGACTGCGCGAGGCGGGGATGGAGGTGCATGAGAGCGATGAGGGCGTTCGCGTCGCCGCCGACGGCAAGCTCCGCCCGCTCACCCTCTCCACCGCGCCCTATCCGGCTTTCCCGACCGACATGCAGGCGCAGTTCATGGCGATGCTGGCGCTGGCGGACGGTGCGTCGGTGCTGACCGAGACGATCTTCGAGAACCGCTACATGCACGTGCCCGAGCTCGCGCGCATGGGGGCGGATATCCAGGTGCGCGGCCGCGCGGCTGTGGTGCGCGGGGTGGACAGGCTGATCGGCGCGGAGGTGATGGCGACCGATCTGCGCGCCTCGATGAGCCTCGTCCTCGCCGGGCTGGCGGCGGAGAAGGAAACCCGCGTCCATCGCGTCTATCATCTCGATCGCGGCTATGAGCGGCTGGAGGAGAAGCTCTCCGCCGTGGGCGCGGATATCGAGCGCGAAGCCGACGCTTAGGGCGTTACAGCAGCCGGAAATTGAATACCGCGTTCAGCACGAACACGATCGTGCCCGCGCACAGCGAGGCGAACACGCGGGCTATCAGATAGGGTATGCCCGCCACGTCCGTCAGCAGCGCGAAAAGGGACAGGATGATGAGCAGCCCCGCGCCGGCGTTCATCAGGAAATAGGCATAGCCGATGAGCAGGCCCCGCGCGCTATGCTGGAAGACCCAGCCGCGCGCGATCGCATAGTGGATCGCGTTCGCCAGCACGAAGCCGAGAGCGGCGGCGATGATCTTGTTCCAGCCGAGGCCGCTCACCATCGCCCAGAGCAGGCCCAGATCGATCAGGAACGAGAAGCCCGAGGCCAGCGCGTTCTTCGCGAACATCGTCGAGCCGCGGCGATTGAGCAACCGCGCCGCCAGAGCGTGAAGGCCGGCCGGGCGAGGGGATTCGGATCGGATAGCGGAAGGCACGCTGCACTCAACGAGACTGTGCCGCCGAGGTTTCGCGCGCGCCACGATGATGCGGCGGAGCGGCCATTCCCTTCGATGCGAGGAACAATCCCGCCCGGATCCGTTTCTTATGCGTCATGCCCATGCAATCGGCGCTGCTTCAGCGATCGCGGCTTGTCGGCACCGCAAACCGCTTTCTTCCGGTGCTCGCGAAGGCGGGCCTGCGCTTCCCCTGTGCGCTGGATGCGGATCAACTCCTCGAGCATGCCCGGCGACGGACGGGAATGCGCGATTTCGGAGATGAATGGTTCCTGGGGCCGCTCCGCACGCTTGTACCGGCGCTTCACGAGGAAGCGGCGCTCAACCCGCTCGGCCGGTTCGCGGCGATCGGGCAATTGCTCAAGCTGCTGCGCGAGCGGTTATGGACCCAGCACTGGCTGCGTGAACATCCCGGGATCGCCGAGCGCCCGCTTTCGCCGCCCGTGATCGTGGTGGGGCCGATGCGATCGGGGACGACCCGGCTCCATCGCCTGCTCGCCGCCGACAGGCGCTTCGCCCATCTGCGCCTGTTCGAGACGATCTGCCCGGTGCCGCCGCCCGATTTCCGCCGCCGCGGGCCGGACAAGCGGCCGCGCCGCGCCGCCCGCATCCTGGGCGCGGTGCATCGCTTCAATCCGCATACGGCGGTGATCCATCCCACCGCGCCGTTCGCGCCCGAGGAGGAGCTCGGCCTGCTCGTCGCCTCCGTCTGGGGCATGAAGCACGAGGCGCAATGGCATGTGCCGAGCTACGGCCGCTGGAGCGAGGGGCAGGATGCGACTCCCGCCTATCGCCATATGGCGCTGCTGCTCCGCCTCGTCGGCTGGGCGCGGGGCGGAGAGGGCGCGCGCCCTTGGGTGCTGAAGACGCCGCAGCACATGCTGGACCTGCCCGCCCTGCTCGCCGTGTTTCCGGATGCGCGGCTGATCTTCATTCATCGCGATCCGACGGCGGTGGTCGGCAGCAGTTGCTCGCTCGTCTGGAACCAGATGATCATCCACAGCGATGCCGTGGACGCCCGTCGCATCGGCCGCGATTGGCTCCGCAAGACCGAGTTGCAGATCGAGCGGATGCGCGCCGCGCGCGAGACGATTCCGGCCTCCCGACGGATCGACGTGCGCTACGAGGAGATGGATCGCGACTGGCCGGCGGTGATGGCCCGCATCTATCGCTTTCTCGACAGGGAGATCGCCCCCGCGCTTCCGGCGATGGTGCGCTACATGGCCGGCGCCGAGCGCCGTCGTCGGCGTCACCCGCATCGCTACAGTCTTGCCGCCTTCGGCCTCGCGGCGCCGCCCGTGCGGGAACGCTTCAGGTCCTATGCCGAAGCCTTCGGCCTCACTCCCGGCAGGGCGGGTCAGGAGGCCATGTTTTCCGCCGCGATTCCGGCGCATCCGCGCGCTACGGCGGCCCACCCGGCCTGGATGCGCCCCTGAGCCGGGCTCAGGCCAATATATCGATCACATGCAGCGCGAGGCCGACCAGGCCGCCGACGATCGTGCCGTTGACCCGGATATATTGAAGATCGCGCCCCACCGCCTGCTCCAGCCGCCCGGTGACGGTGCGCGCATCCCAGCCCCGCACCGTATCCGAGACGAGGCGGACGATGCCGTCGCCGTAATTGGCGGCGACGCCCACCACAGCCCGGCGCGCGAACAGGTTGATCGCGCGGCGGAGCGCGGCGTCGCGCCCCAGCGCCTGGCCGAGCGCGGCCAGCGCCTCGCCCAGCTTGCCCGCCAT
>DASSTK010000371.1:0-3418 GCA_035707945.1 Sphingomonas sp. | reverse complement strand
ACCATCCCGCAATTCCTGGCCGCGATCGCCGACTATAACGCGCTTCAGGCGGGCGAGATCGTGCTGCTTTCGGGCATTCCCAGCCTTATGATGATGCCGATCACGCCGTTCCTGATCCGCCATGTCGATATCCGCCTGGCGGTGGGGATCGGCTTCGCGATCCTGGCGGTCAGCGCATATCTCGAGACGGACCTGACGGCGCTTTCCACCGGATCGGCCTTCGTCGATTCGCAACTCATGCGGGGCGTCGGCACGGTGCTGGGGATGCTATTCCTCAACCAGGCGGCGATCCAGTCCGTCTCTAAGGAGGATGCGGGCGACGCCTCCGGCCTGTTCAACGCCGCGCGCAACATCGGCGGGTCGCTCGCGCTCGCCGGGATAGCCGTGGTGCAGGATCAGCGCATGTGGCTGCACAGCCGCCGCATCGAGGAGACGCTCAACGCCAATTCTGTGATGGTGCAGGATTATATGCACCAGCAGGCGCAGATGCTGGGCGGGATGGCCGCCGCGTTCCGCAATCTCGGCGGGTTGATCCAGCAGCAGGCGCTGACGATGACCTACGCCGATCTCTTCTGGTATCTGACGGTCGGGACGGTGATCGTCACCCCGCTTGTCCTCTTCCTGCGCCCGTTGCCGTCGACCGGCATGGTCCCCACCCATTGAGGAGCGCCATGCGCCGTTCCCTTGCCTTCGCCGCCTTGTCTTCCGCCGCGCTGCTGGCGGGCTGTACCGTCGGGCCCAATTACGCAGGGCCGCCGCGGGCCGCGCCCAACGCCGCCAAGGCTCCGGGCTTCGTTCGCGCCGGAAACGCGTCGGTCACGCCCGCGGCGCCGCTCGCGCGCTGGTGGGAGGGGCTGAACGATCCGGTGCTCGATACGCTGGAGACGCGCGCGCTCGCCGCCAATCCCAGCGTCGCCGCCGCCGACGCGCGGCTGCGCAAGGCGCGCGCGGCGCTGAGGCTCGAACACGCCAACGGCTATCCCAACGCCAGCGCCAGCGCGCTCTACGCGCACGCGCATCTGCCGGGGCTCAATCTCGGCCAGAGCAACAGCGGCGGCAACGGGAGTGGCGGGGGCGACAACACCACCGATCTCAACCTCTACAATGTCGGCTTCGATGCGAGCTGGGAAATCGATCTGTTCGGCGGGCATCGTCGTTCGGTGGAGGCGGCGCGCGCCACCGCCGGGGCCGCCGCCGCCAAGCTGGCCGACGCGCAGGTCAGCCTCTCGGCCGATGTGGCGGACGCCTATGTCAACCTGCGGGACCGGCAGCGCCGCATCGCTCTCAACGAGCGATCGGTGTCGATGCAGGAGCAGATGCTGGGCCTCACCCGCCAACGCTACGCGCAAGGCGCGGCCTCGAAGCTGGACGTGGCGCGGCTGCAGAACCAACTCGATGCGACCAGGGCCCAGATTGTGCCGCTCAACGCCGAGCGCGACGCCTATCTCGATGCGCTGGCGACGCTGACCGGCGAGGAACCCGGCGCGCTCGACGCGCTGCTGACGCCCGCGCGGCCGCTGCCGCTGCCGCCCGCCGAAGTGGCGGTGGGCGATCCCGCTGCCTTGCTCCAGCGCCGGCCGGACATACGCGCCGCCGAGCGCACGCTCGCCGCCACTACCGCGAAGATCGGCGTGGCGGAGGCGGCGCGCTTCCCCCGGCTGAGCTTCATGGGGATCATCGGCATCGGCGGGACTTCGCCTGCGGATCTGACCCATCTCGATGATTTCACCGCCCTGCTCGCGCCGCAACTGAGCTGGAGCTTCCTCGATTTCGGCCGATCCAAGGCGAAGGTGGAGGAGGCGAAGGCCGATCGCGACGAGGCCGAGGCCAATTATCGCGCGGCGGTGCTGGGCGCTCTGCAGGACGCCAATGATTCGCTCTCCCGGTTCCGGTATCGTCGGATCACGGTGGCAACCCTGGCGCGGGCCAGGCAGTCGGCGGACGAGGCGGAGGCGCTGATGGAGCAGCGCTACAAGGCGGGCACGGCGACGCTGATCGACCTGCTCGACGCCCGCCGTCAGCAGATCGCGGCCGATCAGAATCTGTCAGTCGCCGAAGCCGGACTGACCGGCGACTTCATCGCCATCCAGAAGGCGCTGGGGCTGGGCTGGGGGCCGGTGAAGGACTGACCGGAAAACCCTCTTCATGGAGGGCTCCTCGACATCACGCGATCGTTTGCGTGTGGAGGGCTGACCGAAAGCCCTCTCCCTCAAGGGAGAGGGTTGGGTGAGGGTGGCCCGCGCTCGATAGCGGGGACGCTCGCTGCGCTCGCTTTCCCTCACCCCGACCCCCTCCCCGCTGTGGAGGGGGGCTATAATAGAGCATCGAACCCCAATCCGAACCACTTCCGTTCGCCCTGAGGAGGGGCTGACCCCGGACTTGATCCGGGGCCCGTCTCGAAGGGGCATGGTGCTTCGAGACGCCACTTCGACAGGCCTGTCCTAAGTTTGTCGAAGAGCTCAGTGGCTCCTCAGCACGAACGGGTCAGATTAAGCGCTCCGTGCTCCAAGCCTCAGAACTTGAAGCCGGCCGTCACCGTCCATGTCCGGGGATCGCCGTAATAGACGGTCTGGATGTTGGCGACGGACGAGAACTCCTGCGCGTCGGTCTTGTAGAGGGTGTTTGTGAGGTTCTTCACGCCCGCGCGCAGGTAATAGTTCCCGCCCGGCAGATCGTACTGCACATAGGCGTTGGCGAGCCAGTAGCCCGGCTCATAGAGCCCCGGCCGGCGATTATCGACCGAAAGATATTGCTTGTCGACGAAGCGCACGTCGCCGCCGAGCGTCAGCGTGCCCGCATTGCCCAGCTCGAAGCTGTAGTCGCTGCCCAGGCTGAAGGTGATGGGCGGGGCGAAGGCGGGCTTGCAGGTGACGTGATGCCCGGTCGGGTTGCACGAGAAGGCGTCGCTGCCCACCGGCGGCAGGCGTCGGCCGTCGTTGAACTCGAGATATTTGGCGTTGAGATAGCCGAAGCTGGTGCGGATATCCCAATGCTCGGTCGGCCTGAGCGTGCTTTCGAACTCGATGCCCCAGATGCGCAGCTTGCCGGCATTGAGCACGGGGAAGGAGCCGTTGGCCCCGACGCCGGTGGTGCCGCCGCCGACGCGCGCCTGGAAGTTGCGATAATCCGAATAGAAGACGTCGCCGGAGAGGTGGATGCGGCCGTTCAGGAAATCGCCTTTGGCGCCCGCTTCATAGGTCCACACCGTCTCGGGCTTGAAATAGGGGACGATGACGGCCTTGCCGTCGACGATCTGGGTCACATCGGCGACGCTGTTGACGCGGCCGTTGAAGCCGCCCGATTTGAAGCCCCGCGCCGCCGAGACATAGAGCAGGGTGTCGCGCGTCGGCTTGTAGGAGAGCGCAACCGAAGGCGTCCACGCATCGAAGGTCACGCTGTCGTCGCCGTTATAGGGCGC
>DASSTK010000370.1:0-4301 GCA_035707945.1 Sphingomonas sp. | reverse complement strand
ATGCTGCGCCACCAGCGCGCGCTCGCCGCGCCGACGGCGGCGATGCGCGCGGCGATGGGCTGGGCGGACTGGCCGGCGCGGATGCAACCGCTCGGCCCCGGCCCGCTACGCGATCTGCTTCCCGCCGGGGCCGATCTGTGGCTGGACGGCGGCCACAACCCTGCGGCCGCGCGCGCCGTGGCCGATCACCTGCGCGCGGTGGTTCCGGCCGGGCGGCCGCTGCATCTCGTCATGGGCCTGCTCGCCAACAAGGATGCGCCCGGCGTGCTGCGCGCCTTCGCCGGCCGCCACGCGACCCTCCACGCCGTGCCGGTGCCGGACCACGCCTTCCACCCGCCCGCCGAGCTGGCGGCGATGGCCAAGGGCGTCGGCCTCACCGCCCAGCCGGCGAAGGACGTGCCCGACGCGCTCGGCTGGATCGGCCGTCACGCCGATCGCGCCGCGCCGCCCTTCGTGCTGGTGCTGGGCTCGCTCTATCTGGCGGGCGAGGTGCTGCGGCAGAACGGGCAGGCGCCGGAGTGATTCGGGTCTAACCGTTCGTGCCGAGCGAAGTCGAGGCACCTGATCCAGACGGCTCGCTTGCGGCATGTCCCTCGACTTCGCTCGGGACGAACGGAGAGGATGTATCGGATTGGGCCGCCTCCTCCGGCTCCTCCGTGCCCGCGCTGCCGATCGAGCGGTCCACCAGGCCGGTGCGGGCCATGTACCAGAAGATGAACACGCCCGGCAGCGTCAGCACGGCGGTCAGGATGTAGAAGTTCACATAGCCCATCGCCTCGATCAGCGCGCCGGCGCTTCCGCCCGTCACGAACCGGCCGACGATGCTCGCGGCGGCCGAGATCAGCGCATATTGCGCGGCGGTGAAGCGCAGATCGCAGAGCGCCGAGAAATAGGCGACGAGGGTGACGCCCGCGATGCCGCTGGTGATGTTCTCGAAGCAGATCGCGGCCGCCATGCCCCAGTTGCTGTGCCCGGCGGCGGCGAGGATCGCGAAACCGAGATTGGGGAGCGTCATGCCCCACAGGCTCCACAGCACCGAGCGCTTCAGGCCCAGCCTGGCGTATAGCCAGCCGCCGATGAAGATGCCCGCCAGAAAGGCCCAGAAGCCGAAGCCGACATCGTAAACCGCGATCTCGACGTTGGAATAGCCCTGATCCGCGAACAGCAGCCGCACCGTGAGTTGCGACAGCGTATCGCCGACCTTGTGGACGAGGATGAAGATGAGGACGAGCCACGCGCCCTGGCGCTGAAAGAAATCGGCGAGAGGCCCCGTGATCGAGGCCCAGACCTCCGCCACACCCTTGGCGCGCGAAGGGGCGTGATGCCGTTCGGGCTCGCCCATCGCCAGCCCGGTCAGCATCGCCGGCAGGGCGAGCGCCGCGCATACCGCGTACCCCGCCGTCCAGCCGTAGCCGGCCGCCACCACCAACGCGAGCGAACTCGCCACCGTCGCGCCGATCCGCCAGCCATATTGGCTCATGCCCGATCCAGGCCCCAGTTGCTCGGGTCGCAACAGCTCGATGCGGTAGGCGTCGATCACGATATCGAAGGTCGCCCCCGCGACGCCGACCAGCACCGCCGCCCAGGCGGTCGCCCCCAGGCTCGCCTTGGGATCGACCATCGCGAGGTTGAGCACCGCCGCCATCACCAGCAGGCCCGCGAGCAGCAGCCAGGTCACGCGACGGCCGATCAGCTTCGAGAAGGGCAGCGGCACACCGTCCACCACCCACGCCCAAAGCCATTTGAAATTATAGACCAGGAAAGCGAGGCTGAACGCCGTCACCGCCTTCTTGTCGATCCCGTCCTGCGCCAGCCGGGTCGTCAGCGTCGCGCCGATCATGGCGTAGGGGAAGCCCGACGAGATGCCGAGGAAGAAGGCGGCGAGCGGGGCGGCCTCGGTATAGGGGCGCACGCCTTCCGGCAGACGGGCGCGCCAGCCGGCGGGGCGAAGCAACTGGGTCATCGTCCCGCACCTTAGCGGCGCGCGCGGAGGGCGAAAGCGCTATTCGGCGAACAGGGTGAAGCCGCGCGGCAGGCGCCTGGGCTTCTCGCCCGCCATGTGCGCCGCCACCGCATCGATCGCGGCGTGCAGCTCGCGCTGGCTGTAGGGCTTGGCGAGGCAGCCGACGGCGTATCCCCGCGCCTCGATCGGGCATTCGCCGGTCACGAAGATCACCGGAACGCCCGCCTCGTGCGCCACGCGCGCGACGTCGATGCCGGTGCCGCCGCCGAGCTCGGACAGCTTCACGTCGGCCAGGACGAGATCGATGCCGCCCGCCGCGATCAGCCGAAACGCCTCGTCGGCGCGATCGATGGTGGCGACCACCTCGAACCCTGCCTCGTGCAGGAAATGCTCGTTATCGAAGGCGACGAGCGGCTCATCCTCGACGATGAGGATGCGCTTCACCTTGCTTTCGACCGCTGATTTGCCCAGCCCGAACACCACAAACCCGAACTCCTCCCGCCGCCGACCTCTTTCTCGTCCCTTCGCGAGTCGCGGCTTGACCGGAAATGGTTTAGGGCCGAACGCGGTTCCACACCCGTAAAGACCGGAGACGAAAAGTGAGCGCCCCCCGCCGCCCCGGCGACGAACGCCGCGCAGGCCGCCGCGATCGGCGCGGCCCTCCGGCCAAGCCCGCGCGCCCCGCTTCTCCGCGCGAGGGCGAGGACAAGCCCGCCGAATCGCCACAGGCCGCGAAGCCCAAGCGCACGCCGCCGGTTTCTCCCCGCCCGGCCGCGTCGCGACGCGAGCCGCAGCGCATCGCCAAGCTGCTCGCCCGCGCCGGGGTCGCATCGCGCCGCGAGATCGAACGGATGATCGCGGAAGGGCGCATCGCGATCGGCGGCAAGCCGGTCGAAACGCCCGCCACTCTGCTCACCTCGCTCCACGGCGTCACGGTGGACGGGCAGCCGGTCAAGGCGCCCTCGCCCGCCCGCCTGTTCCTGTTCCACAAGCCGGCGGGCTTCCTCACCACCGAGCGCGATCCCAAGGGGCGGCCGACCATCTACGATCGCCTGCCGAGGGATCTGCCGCGCCTCGTGCCGGTCGGGCGGCTCGACATGAACACCGAGGGGCTGCTGCTGCTCACCACCGACGGGGAGCTGAAGCGCAAGCTGGAGCTGCCCGCCACCGGCATCCCCCGCGTCTATCGCGTGCGCGCCTACGGCAGCGTCAGCCAGGAGGCGCTGGAGGGGCTGATCGAGGGCATCGAGATCGAGGGCGTCCGCTACGGCCCGATCGACGCCAATATCGAACGGCGGACCGGCCGCAACCTGTGGATCGAGATGAAGCTCACCGAAGGCAAGAACCGCGAGGTGCGCCGCGTGCTGGAGCATCTGGGCCTGCAAGTCTCCCGCCTGATCCGCATCGCCTACGGCCCATTCCTGCTGGGCGATCTGAAGCCCGGCCAGATCGGCGAAGTCCGCCAGCACGATCTGGTCGCCTTCCGGCAGGGGCTGAAATAGTTCTCCCTCCCCCCTTCAGGGGAGAGGGTCGGGGAGAGGCTTTTATGAGAATCATCGCCGGTCAATGGCGCGGGCGGCCGCTGAAGGCGCCGCCGGGGCAGGCCACCCGCCCCTCCTCCGATCGCGCGCGCGAAGCCCTGTTCTCGATGCTGGCGAGCCGCCTGGGCGGGTTCGAGGGGCTGGCGGTGGTCGATCTGTTCGCGGGCACCGGCGCGCTCGGGCTGGAGGCGCTCTCGCGCGGCGCCGCCTCCTGCACCTTCGTCGAGCAGGACCGCGCCGCGCTCGATGCCTTGCGCGCCAACATCGCCGCCCTGGGCGCGAAGGCGGACGTGCGCGCCCAGGCGGTCAACACGCTCGGCCCGGCTTCGCGCCCGCATGATCTCATGCTGATCGACCCGCCCTACGCCATGCGCGCGGGCGTGCCGACGGCGGAGCGGCTGGCGCGTCTCGGCTGGCTCGCCCCCGGCGCGCTGGTCAGCATCGAAAGCGCGGCGGACGAGGCGATCGCCCCTTCCGGCTTCGCCCTCGAAACCGAACGCCGCTATGGCAAGGCCAAGATCACGCTGCTGCGCTACGAAGGCTGAGCGGCGTGCATTTAATCGGAATCGCTACCGTTCGCCCTGAGGAGCCATTGAGCTTGTCGAAATGGCGTCTCGAAGAGCCTCCTGCGAGGCGCCCTTCGAGACGGGGCCCTTCGACGCCGCCTGCGGCGTCGCTCAGGACAGGCTTCACAAGCTCAGCCCCTCCTCAGGGCGAACGGATCAGATTTGACGCACGCCGCTCAAGGCCGAGCCGGGCGGACCTTCGATCGGCTGGTGCGGGCGGTCGGGCTCGAA
>DASSTK010000369.1:0-2338 GCA_035707945.1 Sphingomonas sp. | reverse complement strand
GGAGCGCCTGCCGCTCGGCCTCATCGATCGCCTGCACCTGCGCATAGGCTTGGCCGATGGCGGAGGCGACCCCGCTGTCCGCCTGCGCCGCGGGCGCTGCGCGGGCCGCGTCGAGATCGGAAAGGGCCGTGAGCACGGGCGCGCGCGCGGCCAGGATTCGCGAAAAGGATTGCTGCGCCTCGATCCATGCCTCGCTGCCCGGGGCCGCATCCCTGCCGGCGAGCACGGTCGCACTCTCGGCCTTCAACGTCGTGTGGAAATCGGCGTCGGCGGCGCGCGCCTTGGCCACGATCGGGGCGTAGCGGGCGATATCCTGCGGCGAGGCCTCGGCCGGCGGCGAAGCGGGCGCGGCCGGTTCGGCGAGCGATATCCCCTCGATCGGTCGCGGCGCCAGCGAAGGATATCCCTTGATCGATCCGCATCCGGCGAGCGTGAACAGCAGCACGGCGGCGGTGAGGCGATGTGTCATGCGCCGCTTCTAGATCGACCGGCCGATACGGGAAAGCTCCTCCGCGCGATGGCTGTCGCCAAGGGCTTGCGCATTCCCGATCGCCCCACTAAGAGCGCCCCCACAGCGCGCCCGTAGCTCAGCTGGATAGAGCATCAGACTACGAATCTGAGGGTCGGACGTTCGAATCGTTCCGGGCGCGCCAATCTCCCATAAGCGCGAGTTTTGTCGGCGGCGGCATATCTCCGCTCGCTCGGTTTGAAGGCGCATTTCCGAACCGGCCTGCGTCTGGGATCGGATGGGAGTGAACTCTCGGCGCAGACGCTCGTTGCACGCGAAGGTCAGGCGGGCGCCGACCCGGTTGACGCGCGGATCACGAGGCAGGCGAATGCGCTACCGGGTCGACCGACTCCTTCTCGCGCCGGGGGACGTCGATCTCGTGCGCTCGCCCCTCGCCGGCCATCTCGATGCCGAAACCTATATACTCGGTGCGTTCAATCCCGGGCTGACGCGGCTCGCCAACGGCAATCTGCTGATGATGGTCAGGATCGCCGAAGCGTTGCGGAAGCCGATCTTCGACGGGCATGTCCACGCGATCCGTCGGCGGTCGGATGGGGATGGGCAGGGGCGGTTCGTGCTCGACGCCTGGCCGCTCGAGCAGGCCAACACCGCCGATCCCCGCAAGTTCCAGCTCCGCAGCGGCCCGTGGCGCGTCATGGCGCTGACCTCCCTTTCATGGCTGCTGCCGGTCGAGCTTGCGCCGGACGGACTGTCGATCGTGGCGATCCACTATGATCGCGCCATCGCGCCTGCGGGAGACTGGCAGTGCTACGGCGTCGAGGACGCCCGCATCAGCCGGGTCGACGGGCGCTATTGGATGACGACCTGCTCGGTCAGCCCCGAGCGCCACTCGACCACCCTCTATGTGTCGGACGACGGGCTCGACTGGCGCTTCGAGGGCCTGCTGCTCGATCACCAGAACAAGGACATGCTGATCTTCGAGGGGCAAGCGGCGGGCCGATACTGGGCGCAGACGAGGCCGCTCGGCGATCATTATTTCGCCTATCCGCCCGACAGCGAATGGCGCGCCGGCCCCTCGATCAAGCTCGCGACCTCGCCCGACCTCCTTCACTGGAAGCCGCATCTCTCGCCCGGATTGCGGCCGCACAGGGACACCGTGGCGACCGCCCGGATGGGCGGCGGCACGCCCCCGATCCTCACCGATCGCGGCTGGCTGACATTGTGGCACGGCGTGGAGCCCAGGGAGATCGTGGGCATCTACCGCACCTACTGGTCCATCCTCGATCGGGACGATCCCGGCCGGGTCGTCGCGACGGATCACGCGCCGCTCCTGGAGGCCAATCCCGAACTGACGGCGCCGCTCGAAGACCGGATGTATGTGCGCGACGTCGTGTTCACATGCGGCATCGCGGAGCATGGCGACGTTTACGTCGTCGCCTCGGGCGAAGCGGACCTCGCCTGCCGGATCACGCATATTCCGAAGCGGATATTCACCTAGGTTCGCGCCGGCGCACCGCTGCATGCGCCTATGCCTTCTTCCGGGAGAAGCCGAGTGGACCGAATCAAACCCAACGAAAAGGCGGACGTGTCGGGCGTGAGCCCCTTCGTGCTGGCGCTCAGAAGTGAACTTGCGAGGGGCGCGATGGAGCGGGTCGCCGCGTTCATGCTGGGCGGCTACGAAGTCGAGGTGGCGAGCGCTTCGGACTCCGTCTGGGCTTTGCTGCGCAGGCCGGGGCGCGGCGTCGTCGCGATGCGCCTCGCTTACGCGCCGGGCGATGGGCTGCGCTGCCGGAAATGCCCCACGGCTGCGGACGAGGAGCTTCGGTTTGTCGTGACCAGCGTGCTCGGCGAGCATGAGATCAGCCTCAG
>DASSTK010000368.1:0-4131 GCA_035707945.1 Sphingomonas sp. | reverse complement strand
GCCCGAATTGATGTCGAACAGCGTAGCGTTGGCGGCGGTCCAGCCGATGATGCGGCGGGGGCCTCCCTGCTCTTGCGGCGGAGCGAGGCGCGCCACCGCCGAGGCGGCGCTGACGACACGCACCAGCTCGCCGCCGTTGCGATCGAACACGGTCAGGTTGTTGAGCTTCACCCCCGCGCCGTGCCCGCTGGCGCTGGCGGCGTGGATGATGTCGTCCCCGTCGCGCACCCAGATGTTGGTCGCGCCGTGGCGGCCCGTGGGAACGGGGCCGTAGTTCACGTCCTGCCAGGCCGAAAGCGCGGCGGTGGCGCGGGTGACGACGCGCTCGTTGAAGGCGAAGGAGAGCGCCGCCACGCCGAGCCCTGCGATGACCAGCGGCGCGAGGATCTGATGAGCGGAGACGCCGCCCGCCTTCATTGCGATCACCTCGCTGTGCTGGTTCAGGGACACGAGCGTGATGAGGGTGCCGAGCAGCACCGAGAAGGGCAGGAAGCGCGCCACGATCTGCGGCAGGCGCAGCGCCAGATAATGCAGGATCTGGGCCTGGCCGTTGCCGGGATAGGCGAGGATGTCGCCGCTTTCGCCGAGCAGATCGAGCGCCTGGAGCACCACCACCAGCAGCACCAGCACGCCCGCCGCGCGGATCAGGAAGGTGCGCGCCATGTAGAAGGCGAGCGTCCGCGACGGAAAGAAGCGGAGCATATAATGGGTCATGCCCGTCCCCGCCGGCCCATGCGTCCCCAGCGACGGACCATGGCCGCAAGCCGCGCCGCCACGCGTTCGAGCGCGCCGATCGGCTGGCCGCCCGGCTTGTGCGCCAGCGTGCGATACATCCACCAGATCAGCGCCGAAAACAGCAGGAACGGCCCCCAGAGCGCGATGATGGGATCGATCCGCCCCAGCGCCGCCACGGCGGCGGCATATTGATCGAACTTGTAATAGGCGACGATCATCACGATCGACAGGAACACGCCGAGCGCGGAGGAGGATCGCTTGGGCGGCACCGCGAGCGCGACGGCGAGCAGCGGCAGCATCAGCATGATCGCCACCTGCACCATGCGGAAATTGAACTCGGCCCGGCTCTGGACCCGTTCGGTCGGCGTCGCCCTGGCGCTGTGGCCGGTGGCGACGAGCTCAGGCACGGTCATCTCCTCGTCCTGCCCGCCGCCGCGCCTGCGGAAGCTGTCCATCTTGGGCAGCGACACGGGCAGATCGTGGCTTACGAAGGTGAGCACGCGCGGCGCGCGGAACTTGGGCTGGTTCTGCACCAGCACGCCGTTGGCGAGGCGGAAGATGATGGTGTCGGGATCGTCGGTGGCAAGGAATGTGCCGCGCTCGGCGGTGACGGCGAAGGTCTTGCCGCCGCTGCCGGCCGCATAGACGAAGATGCCGGCCAGCTCCTGGCCGCCATTGTGGCTCTCCTCGATCCGCAAGGTCATGTTCTTGCCGAGCTTGGTGAACTCGCCGACCTTGATCGATGCGCCGAGCGCGCCCGAGCGCAGTTCGTAGCGCAAGCCTTCATAGGCGTAATGCGAATAAGGCTGGATGAAGCCGATCAGTCCGAGATTCACGATCGCCATGCCGATCGCGTAGAGGAACGGCACGCGCAGCAGCCGGCCGTAGCTCATGCCGAGCGCGCGGAACACGTCCAGCTCCGAGGACAGCGCGAGCCTGCGGAAAGCGAGCAGGATGCCCAGCATCAGCCCGATCGGGATGCCGAGCGACATATATTCGGGAATGGTGTTGGCCAGCATCCGCCACACCACGCTGACCGGCCCGCCCTGCTGCACCACGAAATCGAACAGCCGCAGCATCTTTTCGAGCAGCAGCAGCATCGCGGCGAGGAGCAGGGTCGCGATCATCGGCACCGCGATGAGGCGGGCGAGATAGCGATCGGTGGACGTCAGAAATCTCAATTTTTGGACGCCCCATGACCATTTTCTGGCCGCATTCGCGACCGATCTAGCATTCGGCCGAGGGCAGGCATTCCCGATGCCGAGCCCGGTCCGCCGCGAGCCTATAGCTTCCGGGAGATGTCTGGTCATGTCCAAAGTGCGTACCGCCGCGATCCTCCTTGCGCTGGCCTTCGGCGCGGCGCCGGCCTTGCCGGCTTCCGCCGCCGCGGTCGCCGGGGTCGCGCGCGCCTGCGCCGCGGGCTCGGCCAAGCCGGCGCTGCTGGTGCGCATCACCGGCTTCAAGGCGCATACCGGCACCGTCAGGGTTCAATCCTACGGCGGCGATCCCGATCATTATTTCGACAAGGGCACTTACCTCAAGCGGATCGACGTGCCCGTGCCCGCTTCCGGCCCTCTGGAAGTGTGTGTGCCGGTGCCGCATCCGGGGCAATATGCCGTCTCTGTGCGCCACGACGTCAACGGCTCCGGCCATACCGAGAAATCGGACGGCGGCGGCATGTCGGGCAATCCGCATGTCTCGGTGATGGACCTGATCTTCAAGCGCAAGCCCTCGCCCGGCGAGGTGGCGGTGAAGGTGGGCGACGGCCCGCGGACCGTGCCGATCGTGCTCAATTATCTGCAGGGCATGTCCTTCCGCCCGATCGCTTCTTCGGACTGACAAGGTGGCCAGGGTCGCACTCCTCTCCAACCCTCAATCCACGGGCAACCGCTCATTGCTGCCCCGCATCCGCGCCTTCTGCGCCGAGAACCACGATATCTTCCATTATGAGGTGGAGCATGCTTCGCAGATCGGTGAGGCGCTGCGCACAATCGCGCGGGTGCGGCCCAGTATCCTTGTCGTCAACGGCGGCGACGGCACCGTCCAGACGACGCTGACCGAGCTTTATCACGGCGAGCATTTCGGCGGCACGCCGCCGCCCGTCGCGGTGCTGCCCAACGGCAAGACCAACCTGATCGCGCTCGATCTGGGCGCGGTCGGCGATCCGCTCGAGGCGTTGCAGCGGATCGTCGCGATCGCGCGCGAGGATATGGCTCCCCACATCGTCGCGCGCGAGCTGATCGCGCTTTCCAACGGCGAGCCCAACGGCCGCCCCGTGCTGGGCATGTTCCTGGGCGGAGCGGGCCTGGCCGATTCGATGCTCTATTGCCGCAACAAAATCTATCCGCTGGGCCTGCCCAACGGGATCAGCCATGTGCTGACGCTGATCGCGCTGCTGGTCTCCAGCCTGTTCGGCATCCGCGCCGCCTTCCTGCCGCCCAAGCCCGATCCCATCTCGGTTTCGGTGATCCGCCAAGGCGTGCTCAAGGGCACGTTCGCGCTGCTGATCGTCACCACCTTGCACAAGCTGCTGCTCAACTGGCGCTCGCTGCCGAGCGCCGAGAAGGGCGGCGCGCTCCAGCTCATGCTGGTCGAACGACGCGCGCGCACGCTGGTCGGCGCGGCGATCGCCAGCCTGTTCGGCAAGCTCGGCCATCACCAGCTCACCGGGGTGCATGTCGAGCGAGGGGACGAGATCGTGATCGAAGGCGAGCGTTCGAGCGTGATCCTCGACGGCGAACTGTTCGAGGCGCGCAAGGGCCAGCCGATCGTGCTCACCCCCACGGCGCCGGTGCCCTTCCTCAGCCTGGCGGCGTAAAATGATGCTCCTGCGGAAGCAGGATCTTCGCACAACTACCAAAACGAGTCCGTCATCCCCGCGAAAGCGGGGATCCAACTCCTTCGTTGTGTGATTTTCGCCGTTGGAGGTGGGTTCCCGCTTGCGCGGGAATGACGGAAGGAGCTTCAAAGACCTCATAGAAGCAATTCTGTGGACTCCGCGCCTCTGCTCGGTGACTGATGCGTATGGATTTGGAATCCCTCGTAGCCGAAGAACTCTCGCAGCCCGTCGATCCGCGCGTCGCCGCGCTGGCCGAGGCGATCGCGGGGCGACACGGAGCGGCTTCGCGGGCGGTGCTGTTCTACGGCTCCTGCCTGCGCGAGCGGCGGCTCGAAGGGCTGATGCTCGATTTTTACCTGATCGTCTCCGATTATCGCGTCGCCTATCCGCGCCGCTGGCTCGCCGTCGCCAACCGTCTGTTGCCGCCCAATGTCTTCCCTTTCGAGAAGGACGGGCTTGCCGCCAAATATGCGGTGCTGAGCGAGGCTGATTTCGCGCGACTTTGCGAGCCGGAGGCGAAAAACCCCTCGGTCTGGGCGCGCTTCGCCCAGCCGGCG
>DASSTK010000367.1:0-3950 GCA_035707945.1 Sphingomonas sp. | reverse complement strand
CAGGAGAGCGATTTGGCGGGTGATCGCCTCGTCGATCAGATCGCCGTCTTCCGTCTCGGTCGCGCCGCCGTCCTTCAGCGCCATCAGCGCGGCGATGCGGTTGCGGTGATCGATCATGCTCTTGCGCCGCACCTCGGTCGGATGCGCGGTGAGCACCGGGGCGACGAGGCCGTGCTCGAACAGCTTCAGCGCCTCGGGCTTGCCGATACCCTGCTTCTCCAGCCGCGCGAGCGCATGGGCGATGTCGGCGTGCGGCTCGGCGGCGATGCCCTGGCGGTCCTCGGCGAGATTGGCGAGCATCGAGAACAGCATGAAGCCGCGCACGAAGGCGAGCGTGTCGTCGAGGCTGAGCGCGTCGAGCCCGGTATCGATCGCGTCCGCGCCCGCCAGCCCGCGCGCGCGATCCACCGAGGCGGAGCGAATGGTTTCGATCCGCCGGAACAGCGCGTCCCCGCCATGGACGCGGATCACATTGCCGAGCAGCTTGCCGAGGAAGCGGACGTCGGGGTTCTGGGTGATCGGGGGAATGGTGGCCATGACGGATGCTGCGATGCAACAGGGGCATTGGTCAACAGATGATTGCGGGGCTCCTTTGGGTCTCTTGTTGCTTACTCCGTTTCACCTGTTCCCTCACGCCTCCAGCGGCACGTCCCAGTAGAGCCAGTCCCGCCAGCTTTCGTGGAGATAGTTGGGCGGGAAGCGGCGGCCGTTTTCCTGGAGTTCCCAGCTCGTCGGCCGCCGGGCGGGGCGTGCGAGCGTCATCCGCGCCTGCCGTGGCGTGCGGCCTCCTTTCCTCAGATTGCAGGGCGCGCAGGCGGTGGCGACATTCTCCCAGGTGGTCCGCCCGCCCTGCGCGCGCGGCGTGACATGATCGAAGGTCAGATCGTGCCGGCTGCCGCAATATTGGCAGGCGAAGCTGTCGCGGAGGAACAGGTTGAACCGGGTGAAGGCTGGCCAGGTGGATGGCTTCACGAACTGACGCAGCGCGATGACCGAGGGCAGCTTCATCGCGAAGCTGGGCGAATGCACCTCGCGCTCATAGCTGGAGACGATATCGACGCGCTCCAGGAACACCGCCTTGATCGCGGTCTGCCACGGCCAGAGCGAGAGCGGGTAATAGCTGAGCGGCGTATAATCCGCGTTCAGCACCAGGGTCGGGCAGCCATCAGGATGTCGGATGAGATCGGGATGGTACAAACGTCAGCCCTCCGCTCGTCGGCATCGCCGCCGAGCCGGAGCCAGGCCCTGTCGCACGCAGGACGCGGTGCCGGGGCGCGGCGCTGCGTCGTCTTGTCGTCGCGCATCGGATAGCCGATTGCGCGTGACATGAGCATGACAGCATCATCGGCGACTCGCGGTCAAGAGCCATGTTGAAGGATGCGGGCGTTGTTTCGCGCTTTGCACCCAGCCCGACCGGAGCGTTGCATCTCGGCCACGCTTTCTCGGCCATCCGGGCGCATGACCTCGCGCGCGCGGCGGGCGGACGTTTCCTGCTCAGAATCGAGGATATCGATCCGGGCCGCTCCCGCGAGGCGTTCGTAAGGGGAATAGAGGCGGACCTGCGCTGGCTGGGCTTGGGATGGAACGGGCCGGTGCTGCGCCAGTCGAGCCGGATGGGCGCATATCGCGCGGCTCTGGACAGGCTGGAGGCGGCGGGGCTGCTCTATCCCTGCTTCTGCACGCGCGCGGATATCACCGCCGCGGCCTCCGCCCCGCACGGTCCCGAGGGGCCGATCTATCCCGGAACCTGTCGCGTGCTCTCCGCCGCCGATCGCGCCCGGCGCATGGCGAGGGAGCCGCATTGCTGGCGGCTGGATATGGCCCGCGCCCTCGCGCTCGCCGGGCCGCTGACCTGGGAGGACGGGACGGCCGGAATCGTCGCCGCCGATCCGCTGCGCTTCGGGGACGTGGTGCTGGCGCGCAAGGAGACGCCCGCCTCCTATCATCTCGGCGTCACCGTCGACGACGCCTTCCAGGGCGTGACGGACGTGGTGCGCGGGGCCGATCTCATTGAGGCGACGCATATCCATCGGCTGCTCCAGGCGCTGCTCGGCCTGGCGACGCCGCGCTATCATCATCACCCGCTGCTCACCGACGCGGAGGGCCGTCGCCTCGCCAAGCGCCACGGCGCGCCCGCGCTCGCCGATCTGCGCGCCGCGGGCGTCGATCCTGAGGCGCTGAAAGAAAGCCTGCGCGCCGGCTGCTTGCCGGTTGGCATCGCCGCCGCCAGCGCCTAGATAGAAGCCATGTCGACCATCCTGATGATCCTCGTCGTCCTGTTCGCGCTCGGCGCGCTGGCGGCGCTGGTGCGCGGCATCGTCATCTTCCTGCGCACGACGCAGGAGGATCTCAACAACCCCGCGCCGGGGCCGAGCCGATCGAGCGTGCGGCAGAACCAGATGATGTGGCGGCGCATCCAGTTCCAGGCGCTGGCGGTGGTCGCCGCCGTGCTGCTCCTGCTGCTCGCTCATCCGCACTGATCCTTGGTCAAGCTCAACCGCATCTACACGCGCACCGGCGACAAGGGGACGACCGGGCTGGTCGATGGATCGCGCACCTCCAAGACGGACCCGCGCATCGCCGCGGTCGGCGAGGTGGACGAGGCCAATTCGGCGATCGGCGTCGCGGCGGCGCATCTGCCGCAGGGCGGCGAGGCGGCGGCGATGCTGGGGCGCATCCAGAACGAATTGTTCGATCTCGGCGCGGACATCGCCACGCCCGGCGAGGATTTCACGCCCGGCGAAATGACGCTCCGCATCGTGCCCGCGCAGGTCGAACGGCTGGAGCGCGAGATCGACGCGATGAACGAGGGCCTCGCGCCGTTACGCAGCTTCATCCTGCCGGGCGGCGCGATCGCCGCCGCTCACCTCCACCTGGCTCGCGCTGTCGTGCGGAGGGCCGAGCGCGCCGCCGTCGCGGCGGCGGAGCAGATAACCCTCAACCCCGCCGCCCTCATTTACCTCAACCGCCTGTCGGATCACCTCTTCACTCTGTGCCGCCACCTCAACGCCCAAGGCGCGGGCGATGTGCTGTGGAAACCGGGCGCGACGCGGGAGGGGTAGCGCGGGATCGCGTCGGCTCTATTGCGCAAGGCAGTCTGCGGCGGGCGTACGTCATAGCTGTCATGCGCCTGCCCGCGTCGGACATAGGCGATTGAGGCCGCCGCCGTCGCCAGCGCCGCATGAATGAGGCCGTGCTCGATCCGGGTACGGCCGGGGAGCACCCTGCGGCGCGCCGGCGCGGCCACCGCGCGGCCGTTAATGCCCCGCCGCCAGCACCGGCTCGACGCCGCTTTGGGCGAGCTGCTCGTTGATCTGGGCGATCAGCCGGTCGAGCCCGGCCTGGTCCTTCGCCTCGGCGCGGGCGACCAGCACGTCCTGCGTGTTAGAGGCGCGCAGCAGCCACCAGCCGTCCGGCGTGTTGACCCTCGCCCCGTCGGTGCGGTTGACGTCCGCGCCCTGGGCTTCGAGGCGCTGCAGCACCTCGTCCACCACCTCGAACTTGCGCGCCTCGGAGGACTGGAAGCGCAGCTCGGGCGTGTTGACCATCGCGGGCATGGCGGACTTGATCTCGGTCAGCGAGCCGCCCAGCAGCCGCACCGCGCGGATCAGCCGCACGGCGGCGTAGAGCGCGTCGTCGAAGCCGTAATAATCGTGCGCGAAGAAGATATGACCGCTCATCTCCCCGGCGAGCGGGGCGTCGGTTTCCTTCATCTTGGTCTTGATGAGGCTGTGGCCGGTCTTCCACATGCAGGGTGTGCCGCCGAGCTCGGCGATGCGATCGTAGAGCGCCTGGCTGGCCTTCACGTCGGCGATGATCGTCGCGCCCGGCTCCTCGCGCAGCACCGGCTCGGCGAGAATGGCGAGAAGCTGGTCGCCCCATACCACCCGACCCTCGCCGTCCACCGCGCCGATCCTGTCTCCGTCGCCGTCGAAGGCGAGCCCGAAATC
>DASSTK010000366.1:0-14133 GCA_035707945.1 Sphingomonas sp. | reverse complement strand
GCGTGCGGTCGGGGCTGGACGTGGTGCGGATGCTGGCGCTGGGGGCCGAGGGTATCCTGCTCGGCCGCGCCTGGCTGTTCGCGCTGGCCGCCCAGGGCGAAGCCGGGGTCGCGAAGTTGCTCCAGCTTTTCGAAAGCGAGATGCGCGTGGCGATGGCGCTCACCGGCGTCACCCACATCGCCTCGATCGACCGGTCGCTGCTGGCCTGATCAGGAGAGACCGGCAATCCAGGCATCAGCGCCGCGGATCGGTTCGGATCCTAGCTGTTTGGTCCGGGGATTTGATGGTGCGGGTTTAGGCTGAAGCGTTCGGGTTCGGTTGTCCAGCATTTGCAGATGTATTCGTAGGGTGTGAGGCCGTGCAGGGTCTTCAGCCGTCGGCCGTAAGTGTATGCGGCGATGAAGTCGTGGAGGTGCGCGGTCAGCTGGGCATGGCTATCGTAATGGTAGCGCTTGACGGTCGCTTCCTTGATCGTCCGGTTCATCCGTTCGACCTGGCCGTTGGTCTAGGGATGTCCCAAGTGCATCCTTCCATTCCTGCATGGAGAATGCACCATCAATCGCCGGGACCAACAGCTAGAGCACGGAGCGTTTAATCCGACCCCTGCTCAGGGCGAACGGAAGTGGTTCGGATTTGGGGTTCGATGCCCCAAGCCCGGCCCCGCCGGCGTGGAGCGAGGGTGCGGCGGGCCCGCCCTCTCGCTCCTGGACAGGATTACTTCTTGCGCCGCCGGGTGGTGCCGAGGCCGATCTTCTTGGCGAGGCTGCGCCGTTGCTCCGCGTAGTTGGGCGCGACCATCGGGTAATCGGCCGGCAGGTTCCACTTCTGGCGATATTGCTCGGGCGTCATCTGATAGTGGGTCATCAGATGGCGCTTGAGCATCTTCAGCTTCTTGCCGTCTTCGAGGCAGACGATGTAATCGGGCTTCACCGAAGCGCGCACCGAGACGGCGGGCTCCTGCTTCACCTCGGGCTCGGGCGCGGCCTGGCCGAGCTTCGCGAGCGCGCCGTGGATGTTCTGGATGAGACCGGGGACGTCGGAAACCGCCACGCTGTTGTTGCTGACATGCGCCGAGACGATATCGGCGGTGAGCGTGATGAGCGTTTCCGTCATGTCGACCTGATCGGTCATGGTGATTACCTCTTCAAAAAATGCGAACAGGGGCCCGTTCGAGCGCCGTCAGCGCCCTAGACGAAAGGCGGGCGGACTAGCAAGCAAGCGGCGCGGTTAACTTTGCGTCATTCGCGCCCGTCGAGCGGACGACTGAGCGTGATCGCATCGAACACGCGTCCGTCCCGCCCGCGATAGTAACGAGATCGTCGGCCGACCTGGGCGAAACCGTGCCGCGCGTAGAGCGCGCCCGCCGGATTGCCCTCGCGCATCTCCAGATGCAGCCGCGCCGCGCCGAGCGCATGGGCGCGGGTCTCGACCGAGCGGAGCAGCGCGCCGCCGACGCCGCCGCCGCGCCGGCCGGGCCGCACCGCGAGCAGCAGCAGCTCGGCCTCGTCCGCCACGGCGCGGGCGAGCGCGAACCCGGCGGGAATCCCGCCGGCCCGCGCCAGGGTCAGCCACACGCCGTTCAGGCACATGATCCCGGCGCATTGCGCGCGCGTCCACGCCTCGCCGAACACGGGATCGAAGGCGAGCTCCATCGTCGCCATCACCTCGTCGAGATCGGCGGGAACGCCGTCGATCAGCTCGTGCCCCGTCATGCCGCGGCCGGACGCGCATCGGGCGCGCGACCGTAGATCGGGCGGGCGGGGAGCGCCCGGAAGGCGGGCGGCAGCAGCCGCGCGTCGGCGGCCGCGGGCGGGAGATCGATTGCCTCGCCCGCGCCGCGCGCCACGATCAGCGCCGCCGCGCCCGATCCGGCGACGACAGGCTCGGGCGCGGCGGCGGCCGCCTCGATCGGCGGCAGCGATGCGAGCGGGGAGAGGGTGGCGAAAGGGCGCGCGGCGAAGCGCTGGACGAACAGCTCGCCATGTCCGCCGGAAAGCGCGGCCGCGCAGGCCTCCAGCTCGGGGCGGCGCGCGAACAGGCTCGCCGCGATCAGCGCCAGCGAGGAGAAGCCCGAAACCGGCGCGCCCCAGCCCAGCCCCAGCCCGATCGCGGCGGCGAGGCCGACGCGAACGCCGGTGAAGCTGCCCGGCCCGCAATCGACCAGCAGCGCGTCCGGCCGCGCCGCTCCTGTCTCGGAAAGCAGCTCGGCGATCATGGGAACGAGCCGCTCGGCATGGCCGCGGCCGACCGTCTCGGCGCGCGCGGCGATCACGCGGTCGCCCTCGATCAGCGCCGCCGAGCAGTTCGCCGTCGCCGTGTCGATCGCCAGCAGCATCCCCCGCCCGCCCCTCAGACCAGCCGGGTCGCTTCGTCGAAGTCGAGCCGCAGGTTGCGCGTGTAGGTCGCCGCCGGCTCCCCGTGCCCGATCGTGCAGATGAAGTTGGATCGGATCGTGGTTCCGGCGAAGAAGGCGGCGTCCACCGCCTCATTGTCGAAGCCGGACATCGGGCCGGTGTCGAAGCCCAGCGCGCGCGCCGCGAGGACCATGTAGGCGCCCTGGAGCGAGGAGTTGCGGAACGCGCTGTCGGCGATCAGCCTGTCCTTGCCCACGAACCAGGCGCGCGCGTCGGTGTGGGGAAAGGTGCGCGGCAGATGCTCGTAGAACGTCATGTCCATGCCGACGATGGCGGTGACGGGGGCGGCGCGGATCTTCGGGGCGTTGTTTCCCGAAGCCAGCGCGGCGAGTTTCTCCTTCGCCTCCCCCGACACGCACCAGGCGATCCGCGCAGGCTGCATGTTGGCCGATGTCGGCCCCATCTTCATCAGATCGTAGATGGCGCGCAGATCGGCTTCGGTGACGGGTTCGTCGGTATAGCCGTTGTAGGTGCGCGCCTGCCGGAAAAGCTGATCGAGCGCGGCGTCGTCGAGCGATTTGGCCATGTATTCCCCTTGGACGGCGTATTCCCTTAGACGGCCCGGACTTCCGTGACCTCCGGGACATAATGTTTGAGCAGTTGCTCGATCCCCTGCTTCAGGGTGGCGGTCGAGGACGGGCAGCCCGAGCAGGCGCCGTGCATGGCGAGATAGACGGTGCCCTTGGTGAAGCCGCGATACACGATGTCGCCGCCGTCGCGCGCCACCGCCGGGCGGACGCGGGTGTCGATCAGATCCCTGATCTGATCGACGATATCGGCGTCGGCCGGGTCTTCGCCGAAGCTCTGGTCGCCCTCGTCCACCGCGACGCCGTTTGCGCCGCCGGGGCGGAACAGCGGCGCGCCTCCCGCGAAATGATCGAGCAGCACGCCCAGCACCTGCGGCTTGAGCCCGCGCCAGTCGACGCCCTCGCCCGCCGTCACCGAGACGAAATCGCGCCCGAAGAACACGCCGTCGACATCGCCCAGCGCGAACAGCGCCTCGGCCAGCGGCGAGGCTTCGGCCTCCTCGGGAGATGCGAAATCGCGCGTCCCCGCCTCCATCACCGGGCGGCCCGGCAGAAATTTGAGCGTGGCGGGATTGGGGGTGGTTTCGGTCTCGATCAGCATGGGCCTGACTTGGGATGAATCGGCCCCATGCGCAAGGGTGGGCGACATTTGGACTGACTGAATCCTCCGTTCACCCTGAGGAGCCATTGAGCGAAGTCGAAATGGCGTCCCGAACGGGTCCTTCGAGACGGGTCTTCGACTTCGCTCAGCCCCTCCTCAGGGCGAACGGTTCTCTCACCTATCGAAGATTTCGCATCAGGCCGCCCAGCACGCCGCGCACCAGTTGCCCGGCGAGGCCGCCGGAGGAGCGGCGTCCGCCGCCGAAAATCTCGCGTCCCACCGCGTTCGCGACCTGCCGCCCGATCGAGGAGGAGGCGGAGCGTGCGGCGGATTGCATCATCTTGTCGAAGGTCGAGGGCCTGGCCGCCGGCGCCGGGCGACGGGCGGCGCGAGCCTCGGCCTCCTCCTGGCTTTGCGCGGCGGCGGCCTGGGCCTTGGCGGCGAGCTTCTCGGCGGCGGATTCGCGGTTGAGCGGCGTGTCGTATTTCGCGCCCAGCGGCGAGGCCGAGAGGATGATCCCGCGCTCCTCCGGCGTGATCGGGCCGACCCGGCTGCGCGGCGGCTTGATCAGCGTGCGCGTCACCGGCGCGGGCGATCCGTCGTCCTGGAGCAGCGAAACGAGCGCCTCGCCGACCTTCAGTTCGATGATCGCCTTGGCGACGTCCACGCCGGGATTGGCGCGGAACGTCTCGGCCGCGGCCTTCACCGCCTTCTGATCCTTGGGCGTGAAGGCGTGGATCGCGTGCTGCACGCGGTTGCCGAGCTGCCCCGCCACCGTCTCGGGCACGTCGACCGGATTCTGGGTGATGAAATAGACGCCCACCCCCTTGGAGCGGATCAGCCGCACCACCTGCTCGACCTTCTGGATCAGCGCGGGCGGAGCCTCGTCGAACAGCAGATGCGCCTCGTCGAAGAAGAAGACGAGCTTCGGTTTGGGCGGATCCCCCACCTCGGGCAGCGCTTCGAACAGCTCGGAGAGCATCCACAGCAGGAAGGTGGCGTAGAGCTTTGGCGCCGCCATCAGCTTGTCGGCGGCGAGGATGTTGACGATGCCGCGCCCCTTCTCGTCGGTGCGCAGCAAATCATGGATGTCGAGCGCGGGCTCGCCAAAGAAATGCTCGCCGCCCTGCGAGCGGAGCTGGAGCAGCGCGCGCTGGATCGCGCCGACGCTCGCCTTGGAGACATTGCCGTAGGTGGCGGCGAGCTCGTCGGCGCGGCCGGAAATCTCGTTCAGCATCGCCTGGAGATCGTCGAGGTCGAGAAGCAGCAGCCCCTCCTTGTCGGCGAGCGTGAAGGCGACGGTCAGCACGCCTTCCTGCACCTCGTTCAGCTCCATCAGGCGGGCGAGCAGCAGCGGCCCCATCTCGGTGACGGTGGTGCGCACCGGATGCCCCTGCTCGCCGAGCAAATCCCAGAACTCGACCGGATTGTCGGCATAGGCCCAGTCCGCATAGCCGATTGCCTTCGCCCGCGCGGCGAAGGGCGCATTGGTCGGCGCGGTGGGCGAGCCCGCCATGGCGAGGCCGGAGAGATCGCCCTTCACGTCCGCCACGAACACCGGCACGCCTGCGCGCGAGAAATCCTCGGCGATGCCCTGGAGCGTGACCGTCTTGCCGGTGCCGGTCGCGCCCGCGATCAGGCCGTGCCGGTTGGCGCGGCGATAGACCAGGGTTTCCCGCTCGCCGTCCGCCGTCGCGCCGATGAAGATGCCGTCGCTGTCGTCCGCCATGTTCGTCCCCTTCAGACAAAAAGCAGCGGGCCGACGCTAGCGCGTCGACCCGCCTGTTCGCCAGCCTGTCGGCGGCTTATTTGCCCTGCAGCTTCACGCCGATATAGGCGGGCGGCCCGTTGCCGCGCTGGATGAGGAGCAGCACCGAATCCCGGCCGGACTTGCGCGCCGCGTCGACCGCCGCCGCCGCCGCCGCCACGCTGGTGGTCGGCTGCTGGTTGATCGAGAGGATGACGTCTCCGCGCTTCAGGCCGGTGAAGGCCGCGTCGCTGTTCGAATCGACCGAGGCGATCACCACGCCGCGCGTCGTCGGCGATAGGCCGAGCTGGCGCGCGATCGTCGGCGTCAGCGTCTGGACGGTGACGCCCAGCGCCGATTTGGTCGCCTTGTTCTGCTCGTCCTCGTTGCCGTTGCCCTCGGCCGGGCCGTTATCGTCGCCTCCGTTGAGCTCGTTCTGGAGCTGCGATTCGGGCGGGCGCTCGGCGATCACCGCGGTCAGCGTCATATGCTTGCCGTGGCGCACCACCTCGATCGGCACGCGCGAGCCGATCGGCAACTTGGAGATGATGTAGGACAGCGTGTTGTCGGGCGTGACATCCTGCCCGTTCACCTTCAAGATCACGTCGCCCTGCTGGATGCCGGCGCGCGAAGCCGGATAGCCGGGCTCCACCTGGGCGACGATCTCGCCGTGATTGTGCGGAATGCCCAGCGCCGAGGCCATGTCGTCGCTCAGCTGCTGGATGACGATGCCGAGATAGCCGCGCTTCACATGGCCGCCCTTCATCAGCACCTCGACGACCGGCTTGGCCTCCTCGGCGGGAATGGCGAAGCCGATGCCGACATTGCCGCCGGACGGCGAATAGATGGCGGTGTTGATGCCGATCACGTTGCCGTGCATGTCGAACATCGGGCCGCCCGAATTGCCCGAATTGATCGCGGCGTCCGTCTGGATATAGCGATCATAGGCGCCGCCGCCGGAAATCGAGCGGTGAATCGCCGAGATGATGCCCGCCGTCACCGTGCCGCCCAGCGCATAGGGCTCGCCGATCGCGATCACCCAGTCGCCCACCCGCGCCTTGCTCGAATCCCCGAACTGCACGAAGGGCAGCGGCTTCTTGGCGTCGATCTTGAGCACCGCGAGATCGGCGGCGGCGTCGCGCCCCACCACCCGCGCCTTGTATTCGCTGCGGTCCGACAGAGTGACCTGGATGGATTCGAGCGTGCTGTTCTTGGCCTCCTGCGGGCCGCCGCCGGCGATGACGTGGTTGTTGGTGACGATGTAGCCGTCCGGCGAGATCAGGAAGCCCGAGCCCAGCGACATCGCCTCGCGGGTGATCGGCTGGCCGTTCTGGTCCATCCCGCCGCCGAACTGCCCGAACAGATCGCCGAACGGGGTTCCCGCGAAGGGGTTGGCCTGCTGCGGCACCTTCACCTTCTGCGTGGTGGAGATGTTGACCACCGCAGGCTCCAGCTTGGCGGCGAGATCGGCGAAGCTCGCCGGGCCGCCCGAGACGCCGTGGGCCAGCACCGCCGGAGAGTTCTGCGCCACCTGCGCGCCCACCGGCTGCTGCATGGTGAGCGTGGCGGCGGCGCCGCCGGCAAGCAGGGCGGCGGTGATGGCATAGGCGTAACGCACGTTCGATGGCCTCCTCAGTTCCGAATGGATATCCCGCTCAGATGCCCCCGCGGCGGGCGGAATCCTTGCATCCTCCGTCTGAACCCGGTTTGAACGCTCGGGGCCGGGCTCATTTTCCCTTGGTCTTGAAATAGCGCAGATACTCGCTGTCGGGCGAAAGCACCATGACGCTGCTTCCCTCCACCTGGCGATCGACCCCGAAGGTCTGTCGGTAGGACTGCATCGCCCGGTAGAAAGCGTAGAACTCCGGATCCTGACCATAGGCGTCGGCGTAGATGCGCGAGGCTTCCGCGTCGCCGTCGGCGCGGATCGCGCTCGCCTTCTTGCTGCCATCCTCGCGGATGTCCGCCGCTTGGCGGCTGCGTGCGGCGCTCATCTGCTGGAGCGCGGCGTCGCGCGGCGGCCCTTCGGGAAGCCGCGCGGCGACGATCCGCACGTCCAGAACCTGCACGCCGTAGCGGCTCGCCGCCTTGCCGAGCGCGGCCCGCACGGCATCCAGCGCCGCGCCGTCCCGCATATCCTGGAGCGCGCCCTGCGGCAGCTTGCCGAGCGCGTCGTTCAGCGCCGAGCCGAAGACGGGCTTCAGCGTCTCCTCCAGCCGCGCCTCGTCCCCTCCCGCGCTCTCGTACATGCGCAGCGGATCGACGATGCGGTAGCGAGCGGCCGCGTCGAGATCGAGCGTGTCGCCGTCGGCGAAGCGCACCGCCTGATGGGTGAGATCGAGCGCGCGCACCCGCTTGTCGATGAAGGTGATGCTGTCGACGAGCGGGATGCGTGCCACCAGCCCCGCCCCGCCCGCGCCGATGCCGCCGGCGCGGCCGTAGCCGTTCAGCACGCGATCGGGCTTGCCCATCCGCACCACCACCGCCTGCTCCGTCTCCGGCACGATCGCGAACACGCTGGCGCAGATCAGCACCAGGATGATCAGCAGGAAGGCCCATCCGATCGGGTTGCGCAGCACGCGCCCGGCGAGCGTCATTGCGAGTTCCCCTCGGCGGGCGCGGCGGTCGCCGCCGCGGCGGCCGCAGCGTCGCCGGTCGACTGATCGTTCGCGTCCGGCATCTGGATGCTGATCCGGGGCGAGCTGCCCGGCGCATCGACGATCACCTTGTTGGTCCTGGAGAGCACCGCCTCCATCGTCTCGTCATAAATGCGCGTGCGCGTCACCTCGGGCGCGAGCTTGTAGGCGCGATACACCTTGTTGAAGGCGTCGGCCGAAGCCTGCGCATCCGCCTTCACCTGATCGGCGTAGGATTGGGCGTTGTCCACATAGGTCTGGGCCTGCTTGCGCGCGGTCGCGACATCCTTGGCCGCCGCCTCCACCGCCTGCGGCGCGTCCGCCTTGCGGATCGATACCCCCTCGATCGTGATCCCGGCATGATAGCGATCGAGCAGCGTCTGCATCCGCGCAGCCACCTGCGTCTCGATCGCATCGCGCAGCCCGTCGCCCGCCTGATCGAGCGAGACGCGCGCGACCGCCGCGCGCATCGCGCTTTCCGCGACCGCCCGCACCGTCTCCTCCGGCTTGTCCAGCGCGAACAGGTAAAGCTCGGGATCGCGCACCGACCAGCGCACCGAATAGGCCATGTCCACCAGATTATGATCGCCGGTGAGCAGCAGATTCTCGCCGCCGCTGCGCGGCATGTCGAGCGTGCGCACCTGATCGACGTCCACCCGCGTCACCGTGTCGATCGGCGCGGGAAGCGTGACCGCGAGGCCGGGCTGGAGCGTCTCCACATAGCGGCCGAAGCGCGTCACCACGCCGCGCTCCTGCGAATCGATACGGTGGATGCTGGTGGTGGCGAGCCACAGCAGCACGAAGGCGGCGAGCGCATAACCCCAGATCGGCCGCCCGCCCTGCGGCAAGCCGCCGCCCAGCCGGGCGCGGCCGCGCCGCAGCAGCTCCTCGATCGAGGGCGCGCCCGCCTTCTCGCCGCGCGGCGGGCGCGGGCGCTTGCGCGGCGGGCGCATCCAGGGATTGCGCTCCTCCTCCCTGTCGGGATCGCGCTCGTCGGAAGACGGGCTCGCGCCCGCGCCGGGCGCGCCGCCTTCGCCCCAGGGGCCTTCGCTCATCGTCAAGGGAGGGGAACCGGCGCGGTCGAGCCGCCGGACATCATCGGCCATGCCTCCATTATAAGGCGGATGAACGGGAAAAACAGTGCCAACTGTCCGGCCTTTGGCCTAAGGCCCTTGCATCATGTCCACGCCCGATCCCCAGAGCCTCGCCGCCGCCCTCGACACCATTCCCGATCCCGCCGGAGCCGGCGGCCTGATCGCCGCCGGCCGCGCCGCCCCGCCCCGCCTCGCCGCCGACGGCGCGGTCAGCCTGATCCTCGACGTGACCGGGCTCGATCCGGCGCAGGCCGGGGCGCTGGAGGAAACCGCGCGCGTCACCCTCGCCGCCGTGCCGGGCGTGACGGCGGTGCGGATCGCCACCACCGCCGAGAAGGTCGAACGGCGGCTGATCGCGGTGGGCAGCGGCAAGGGGGGGGTCGGCAAATCCACGCTCGCCGCCAATCTGGCGATCGCGCTCCACCGGCTCGGCCGCAAGGTGGGGCTGGTCGACGCCGATATCTACGGCCCCTCGCAGCCGCGCCTGATGGCGGCGGAAGGCATGAAGCCCACCGCCGACAACCGGATGCTGATCCCGGTCGCCACCCGCTTCGGCGTGCCGATGCTCTCGATGGGCCAGCTCGTCGAGGCGGACAAGGCGATCGCCTGGCGCGGGCCGATGGCGTCGAGCGCGCTCGGTCAGCTCATCGACGCGCGCTGGGCCCCCGCCGACACCTTGGTCGTGGACCTGCCGCCCGGCACGGGGGACGTGCAGCTCTCGATGATCCAGAAGCATCGCCCGGCGGGCGCGGTGATCGTCTCCACCCCGCAGGATCTGTCGCTGATCGACGCCGCGCGCGCGATCGACCTGTTCCGCCACGCCAATATCCCGGTGCTGGGCGTGGTCGAGAATATGGCGGGCTACGCCTGCCCGCATTGCGGCGAGGTTTCCGATCCGTTCGGCATCGGCGGGGCGGAGGCCGAGGCCGAGCGGCTGGGCGTGCCCTTCCTCGGCCGCGTGCCGCTCGATCCCGCGATCCGCAAGGCCTCCGACGCGGGCGATCCCCCCGCCGCCGCCGAGGGCGCGCGCGCCGAACCCTTCCTCGCCATCGCGCGCGGGGTGATCGCCGGATTGAACCCGCGCCCGCGCTGAGGGTTGGAGTCCTGAGAGGTGGCCGGAAAGCTTCCCCGTTCGCCCTGAGGAGGGGCTGAGCTTGTCGAAGTCCCGTCTCGAAGGGCGTCCCCGGTGCTTCGAGACGCCGCTTCGACAAGCTCAGCGTCTCCTCGGCACGAACGGAATGGATATGAGGATTCCGGCCAGATTCTGAGGAGATCGCCCATGCCGCTCACCGCCGATGCCGATATCGCCCGGCTGCTCCGCGAAACGCGCCGCATCGCGCTGGTCGGCGCGTCGGACCGTCCCGACCGGCCGAGCTATCGGGTGATGCGCACGCTCCAGGCGCACGGCTATCGCGTATTCCCGGTCAACCCGCAGATCACCGGCGAGCGCATCCACGGCGAATATGTCTGGCGCGAGCTCGCCCAGATCGGCGAGCCCATCGACCTGGTGGACATCTTCCGCCGGCCGGAGGCGGCGGGCGAGGCGGTGGATCAGGCGATCGTGATCGGCGCGAAGGCGGTGTGGATGCAGTTGGGCGTCATTAACGAGGCCGCCGCCCGGCGCGCCGAGGCGGCGGGACTGGAAGTGGTGATGGACCGCTGCCCCGCGATCGAGATCCCGAGATTGGGGATAGAGCCGATCGAACCCGCGACGGTTTAACTTCTCATCCGCGCATTCGTGCTCCTGCGAAAGCAGGAGCCCAGGGCCGCAGGGGTGACGCTTCCTGCTCTGGGCTCCTGCTTTCGCAGGAGCACATCCCTGCCAAACGGCCCCCTTACCTCGGCAGCGCCGCCATCGCGCGATCGTGCAGCCGCTCCAGCGCCGCCGCGTGGATGCCGGGGGCGGAGACCAGCACCCCGAAAGCCTCCCCCGTGGGCGTGTTGAAGCGCAGCCGCGCGCCGAGCGCATCGGTGACGGCCGCGCCCGCCTCCGATGCGATCAGGGCGGCGGCGGCGATGTCCCATTCATGCCCCCAGCGCAGCGAGGCGACGAGATCGGCCTCGCCCGCCGCCACCAGCGCCATGCGCAGCGCGATCGAGTTGGGCTTGGGCACGGCGACGAGATCGCGGTCGATACCGGGCAGTTGATCGGCGGGCACGCGCGCGCCGGAAAGGCTGCTCCGCTCCTTCGCCGCGATCCGCTCCCCGTTCCGCCAAGCCCCCCGGCCGGCGACGGCGCACCACCGTTCCTCCCGCGCGGGCGCGTCGAGCACGGCGATCACGGGGCGGAAGCGATCCACCAGCGCGACCGAAACCGCCCAGCCGTTCCGCCCGCGCAGATAATCGCGCGTGCCGTCGATCGGATCGACCACCCAGACGCGCTCATGCTCCAGCCGCACCGGATCGTCGGCGCTCTCCTCGGAAAGCCAGCCCGCTTGCGCGTCGATCGCGCGCAAACGCTCCTTGAGCAGTTCGTCGACCGCGAGATCGACCTCGCAGACCGGCTCGCCGCCCGCTTTCTCCCAGCGCTCGAACCCGTCCTGCCAACGGTCGAGCGCCAGCGCCCCCGCCTCGGCCGCCGCTTGGCCCACCTGCTCCGCGAGATCAGGCGCCGGCAACCGTCATGCCTTCGATGCGCAAGGTCGGCGTCTCGGTCGCGCGGCGGAACTCGAGATCGTCGGCGGGGGTGATCCGCCGGAACATCTCCTTCAGATTGCCCGCGATGGTGATCTCGGCGACCGACGGCCCGATGCGGCCGTTCTCGATCAGGAAGCCGGTCGCGCCACGGCTGTAATCGCCGGTGACGCCGTTCACGCCCTGACCGATCAGCTCGATGACATACAGGCCGCGCGCAATGTCCCCGATCAGCGCTTCGGCCGAAAGGCTTCCCGGCTCCATGTAGAAATTGGTGACGCCCGCGCCCGGCGGTCCGCCCAGCCCGCGGGTGGCGTTGCCGGTCGGCTCCAGCCCCAATTGGCGGGCGGAGGCGGAATCGAGCAGCCAGCCGGTCAGCACCCCGTCCGCGATCAGCTCGCGCCGCGCGACGGGCAGTCCCTCGCCGTCGAAGGGTTTGGAACCCATGCCGCGCGGGCGCAGCGGATCGTCGACGATATTGACGCCCGGCGCGAACACCGGCTCGCCCAGCGCGTCGAGCAGGAAGCTGGTCCGCCGCGCGATCGCGCCGCCGGTGATCGCACCCGCGAGATGGCCGAGCAGGGAGGGGGCGACGCGGCGATCGAACACCACCGGCATCGCGCCCGAGGGGAGCTTGGCCGGGTTGAGCCGCGCCACCGCGCGCTCGCCCGCGCGGCGGCCGACCGCTTGCGCCGCTTCGAGATCGGCGAGATGGCGGGCGGCGCGCGAGGCGTAGTCGCGCTGCATCCCCGCGCCTTCGCCCGCGATCACGCTCGCCGAGCAGTCGTGCCCGCTCAGCGCGTAGCTTCCGGCGAAGCCGCCGCTGGTGGCGAGCGCGATCACCGTCCGCCCGTTGCCGGCCGACGCGCCCTCCGAATTGGTGACGCCGGGAACCGCGCGCGCGGCTTCCTCGGCGGCGAGCGCGCGGGCGCGCAGGTCGGCGGGCGAAGGCTCGATGCCGTCGTCGCCGTCTATCGCGGGCGGCAGGCCTTGCAGCAGCCGATCCTCGGGCGCGAGGCCCGCCCAGGCATCCTCCGGCGCCTCGCGCGCCATCGCCAGCGCGCGCTCGACCAGCGCGTCCAGCGCGGGCCCGGAGAGATCGGAGGAGGAGACGCTCGCCGAACGGCGGCCGACGAACAGGCGCAGCCCGATCGTCTCCCCCTCGGAGCGCTCGACATCCTCCAGTTCCCCCAGTCGCACCGAGACGCTGGTGGAGGCGCTGCCGTAATAGAGCGCGTCGGCGGCGTCCGCGCCGGCGCGCCGCGCGGAGGCGACCAGATCGGCGACGCGGGACTGGGATTCGGAGGCGTTCAGCATCGGCGGCACTTAGGGAGCGGCCGCCCCCGCGTCAAAGCCTCCATCCCGATCCGCAAGGGAGCGGTTACTTGCTCCCCTGCCGTTTCGGCAGCACCAGGTTCATATAGACCGTCTCCAGCGCCACCCGCTGCGCGTCCTCGGCGGGGACGATGCCGGCGGCGTGGCCGCCTTCGATCGCTTCGTCATAGAAGAAGCGGTCGCCGTAATTCTCCAGCCGCGCCGCGAACTTGCGGGCATGGCCGGGGTGGACGCGATCGTCGCGGGTCGAGGTGTAGATGAAGGGCACGGGGTATTTCACGCCGCGCTTGAGGTTTTGATAGGGCGAATATTTGCTGATGAACGCCCAGTCGGAAGGCACGTCCGGATTGCCGTATTCGCCCATCCAGGATGCGCCCGCGAGCAGGTGCGAATAGCGCTTCATGTCGATGAGCGGCGATCCGATGATCGCGCCGCCGAACAGGTCCGGTCGTTCGGTGATCGCAACCGCCGCCATCAGCCCGCCGTTGGAGCGGCCGGATACGGCGATGCGGCCCTTGCTCGTAACGCCGCGCCGGATCAGATCCTGCGCCACCGCGAACAGATCGTCATAGGCGTTCTGCCTTTTCTCGCGCATTGCCGCCTTGTGCCAGCGCGGCCCATATTCGCCGCCGCCGCGGATGTTGGCGAGCACATAGGCGTTGCCCTCCTGCACCCAGAACAGCGCCAGCGGGCCGGAGCGATAGGGCTCGTGGACCAGATAGCTCGGCGTCTGGGCGAGCCCGAACCCCCCATAGGCGTGGATCAGCGCCGGGACGGGGCCTTTCATGTCCTTCCGGTGGACGAAGAAATAGGGAACCCTGGTGCCGTCCTTGGATGTCGCGAAATGCTGCTCGACCACCATGTCCGATGCGTCGAACTGCGCGGGCAGGGACTGGATCGCCACCGGCTTCGCCGCGGGCTCGACCCTGTAGAGCGTCGGCGGGATGAGCATGCCCTCCACGGTCGCGAAGGCGGTATCCTCGGTGGAGGCGGCGGCGTTCAGGTGGATGGTGGATTTGTCGGGCAGCGCGACCGGGCTGCCGCTCCACGTCCCGTCCGTCGCGCGGGTGAGCGCGGTCAGCCGACCGGAGACGTCGCCGAGATATTTGACCCAGAGCTTCGAACGGCTGGCCGACACCTCCTCG
>DASSTK010000365.1:0-10910 GCA_035707945.1 Sphingomonas sp. | reverse complement strand
CTGGTTGGGCAGCCCGGCCGCCTTCCAATAGGCGTCCCAGTCGAGGCCCGGCGCCTTTTTGGCGAAATCGGCGCGTTTCCAGGGATTGTCCGCCTTGTGGACGTCCTGACTCTCGACCAGGCTTTCCTGCACTTTCGCGATCTTCATTTCGAGATCGAATATCTTCTGGGCGCGCGCATCCGCATCCGGATAGCCGGCCAGCTTCAGCATCTTGGCGATGTAAGGTTTATAAGCCGCTCGGATCTTCGCCATCTCGGGCTTGGACGAGAGATAATAATCCCGATCCGGCAGGCCGAGCCCGCCCTGGAGCAGGTAGGGCACCGTTTCGCCCGGATTGTTGAGCGATTGCGTCACCCACAGGCCGAACAGATTCTCCGTCCAGAAATTGGTGTCGTTGAGCGGATCGGCGTCGGCGCGCATCCGGCCGCCCATCGCGGTGGCGAGCTGGGCCCTATCGCTGATCGCGGCGATCGCGGCGAGCTCGGGGTTGAGCGGGGCGAGGCCGCGTCGTTCGATGCCGTTGGTGTCCATATAGGCGGCGTAATAGTCGGCGATCTTGCGCGGCTCGCTGCCCGGCGCGGGATTGGACTTGGCGGCATTCTGGATGATGTCGGCGGTGCGCGCTTGGGCCTTCTCGTAAACGTCGTAGAACACGCCGGTGCTGGAGCGATCGGCCGGAATCTGCGTCTTCGCCCGCCACGCGCCGTTGGCGTACCGATCGAAATCGTCGCCCGGCTTCACGCTGTGGTCGATGCCCGCGAGATCGATGCCGGAGGCGGAGCGGGCGGCGGTCTGCCCGGCAACCTGCTGCTGCGCGTTGTTCGCGGGCGGCGCTTTCTGACAGCCGGCAAGCGCCAGTGAAGCGGTGAGCGCGGTTGCGATAAGCAGGGCGGAACGGTTCATTGATGCCTGTCCTCTCGGAGTTCTTCGTTGGTAACGGGAGTTACCGCGCTCCACGGCGGGAGGCCAGCCCGATCGCGTGCCCGACATTACCGATCCTTCATGCCCCCTTCACCGCCTCGTGGCGGAATGATGGATAGAGGAAACGCGTCGGCGGGCTTGGACCCTGTCACGCCGATGCATGACGGAACGGCGCTCGGCTAACCACTCCCGGCCGGGCGCCGTTTTCCGTCATAGGGAGCGGTTTTTCCGACATCACGTCTATGGACTCGCCCGTTTTCTATGATCCCAGCGGCCGGCGGAAGCGCTGGTCGCTCAGGGCGCTCGCCTTTCTGATCCTGGCGCTGGTCGCCGCCGCGGCGGTGTTCGCGATGACGATCGTGGACGTGCCCGTGCCGAATGCGCTCAACATCGGCATCGAGCATCCTCAGCCGCGCCCGCTCAAGACGCAGGTGAACCATGTGCGGCGCACCGTGCGCCATATCGCGCGCTCGATCGAAGCCTGGCTGCCGTTCGAGACACCGGCGGCGGCGGCGGTGCAGCAGCAGATCGTCGGCTTCTACACGCCCTGGGATCCTTCCTCGCAAGGGTCGCTGATCCGCCATGCCGGCCAGCTCGATTGGCTGGTGCCCGATCTCGCCTCCGTGACCGGGCGGGATCACCGCTACGTCTTCACGCCCGATCGCGTGCTGGATTCGGTCCTGCGTCAGGCGGCGCACCGGCCGAAGGTGCTGCCGATGGTGCAGAATGCGGTCAACGGCGCGTGGGACGGGCAGGGCATGGCCGCACTGCTCCACGACAAGCGGCAGCGCGCGAAACTGCTCGACGCAATCGAGCCGATGCTGGCGCGGGAACATGCGGCGGGCGTGGTGTTCGATTTCGAGGATCTGCCCGCTTCCGCCCAGCGGGACTATCTCCGCTTTATCGCCGAAGCGCACGCCCGCTTCGCTCCGCGCCATCTGCTGGTGACGATGGCCGTGCCGGTGGACGATCCGGACTGGAACCTGCGCGCCTACGCCCGCTTCGCCGATCGCCTGTTCATCATGGACTATGACGAGCATTACCCGACCGGCGAACCCGGTCCGGTGGCGAGCCAGGCCTGGTTCGTGCGCCAGATGCGCAACGCGGTGGCGCAGATCGGCCCGGCCAAGGCGATCCTGGCGATCGCCAACTACGCCTATGACTGGCCGCAGAAGGGCGAGGCGGATTCGAACAGCGTGGAGGAGGCGTGGCTCGCCGCGCACGACAGCGACGCGCCGATCCGTTTCGATCCGGCGAGCGGCAACGCCACCTTCACCTATGATGATGACGACGGCAATCCGCGCACCGTCTGGATGCTGGATGCGGCGAGCGCCTGGAACCAGCTTCGCGTCGCCGATGCGGCGGGCGTTTCGGCGGTGGCGCTGTGGCGGCTGGGATCGGAGGACCCCGGCACCTGGAAAGCGCTCGCCGCCTTCCAGACCCACCATATGCCGGACCTCTCTACGCTGCGCTCGGTGGGCGATGTGGATGTCGAGGGGAATGGCGAGATCCTCCGGATCACCGACACGCCCACCGTCGGCCGCCGCGCCTTCCGCGTCGATCGGCAGGGCATGATCCGCGACGAACGCTATCTGAGCCTGCCGACGCCCTATGTCGTCACCCGCACCGGCTATCATCCGGGCGAGGTGGCGCTGACCTTCGACGACGGGCCGGACGGCACCTGGACGCCGCGCATCCTGAGCATCCTCGAGCGCGAGCATGTGCCCGGCACTTTCTTCGTGATCGGCGAGAACGCGGTCAGCCACCCCGGCCTGCTCAATCGCGAGATCGCCGACGGGGACGAGATCGGCAACCACAGCTACACGCATCCCAACATGGCGCTGCTCTCGCCGCGCGGCACAAGCATCGAGCTGAACGCCACGCAGCGGTTGATCGAAGCCTATACCGGGCGCGGCACGCGCCTCCTCCGGCTGCCCTATTTCGGCGACGCCGAGCCGACCACGGACGACGAGCTTATCCCGGCGCTCCGCGCGCAGCAGGACGGCTATGTCAATGTCGGCCTGCATGTCGATACCGAGGACTGGCAGCGCCCCGGCGTCGCCGCGATCGTGCGCAATGCAATCAGTCAGGTGGAGGCGGGCAACGCCCAGCGTTCGGGCAACATCATGCTGCTGCACGACGGCGGCGGCGACCGCGACGAGACGGTGCAGGCGCTGCCGATCATCATCCAGACACTGAGGGCGAAGGGCTATCGCTTCGTGCCCGTCTCCCGGCTGGTGGGGTTGACCCAGGCGCAGGTGATGCCGCCGATCAAAGGCACGGACCTGCTGGCGGTGCGGATCGATGTCGGCATCTTCCTGTTCCTGGCGGGCGTGCTTGCCGTGCTCAAATGGCTGTTCTTCTTCGCCATCACGCTCGGCATCGCCCGCGCGGTGCTGATGGCGGTGCTCGCCATCGCCGACAAGCAGGAGCAGGCGCGCGAAACCTTGCCGCCGATCGATCCTTCCCGCTTCGTCTCGGTGCTGATCCCCGCCTTCAACGAGGCGCGGGTGATCGAAGCCTCCGTCAGGCGCGTGCTGGCGAGCGAGCAGGTGGAAGTCGAGGTCATCGTCGTCGACGACGGATCGACCGACGGGACCAGCGCGATCGTGACCAGCGCCTTCGCGGACGATCCGCGCGTGCGGCTGCTGACGCTGGAGAATGGCGGCAAGGCGCGCGCGCTGAACCGCGGGCTGGCGCTGGCGAAGGGCGAGCTGATCGTCGCGCTCGACGCGGACACCCAGTTCGAGACGAGCACGATCGCACGCCTCGCCCGCTGGTTCGCGGACCCGGAGATCGGCGCGGTGGCGGGCAACGCCAAGGTCGGCAACCGCATCAATCTCGTCACCCGCTGGCAGGCGGTGGAATATGTGACCGCGCAGAATCTGGAGCGGCGCGCGCTCACCCGGTTCGACGCGATCACGGTGGTGCCGGGCGCGGTCGGCGCGTGGCGGCGCGCGGCGCTGGAGGCGGTGGGCGGCTATCCCACCGATACGCTCGCCGAGGATCAGGACCTGACCATCGCCATCCAGCGCGCCGGCTGGAAGGTCGAATATGATGTCGAGGCGGTGGCCTGGACGGAGGCGCCGGAGACGTTCCGCGCGCTCGCCAAGCAGCGCTTCCGCTGGGCGTTCGGCACCCTCCAGTGTCTGTGGAAGCACCGCCGCATCCTGCGCGACCGCAAGCCCGCGGGGCTCGCGCTGGTCGGCATCCCGCAGGCGTGGCTGTTCCAGATCGGCTTCGCGATGATCTCGCCGATCATCGATCTCGCGCTCGGCATCAGCATCGTCTCGACCATCATGCGCGTCCACCAGCACGGCTGGGCGCAGACGCAGAGCGACGTGATCCGCATGGCGGTCTATTGGATCGCCTTCACCGCGATCGACTTCGTGTGCGGCTGGATCGCCTATCGGCTGGAGCCGAGGCGGCAGCGCTATCCGGGCCTGCTGCTGCTCGCCCAGCGCTTCGTCTATCGGCAGCTCATGTATTCGGTGGTGCTGCGCGCGGTGGGCGCGGCGCTGGGCGGTCCGTGGGTCGGCTGGGGCAAGCTCCAGCGTTCGGGCCGCGTCGAGCTGGCTCAGGCGGAGGAGGGCGTCGCCGCCTGACCGCGCGGCAGGACGAGGCGCACCGAAAGCCCAGGTCGGTTGTCGCCGAGCTCGATCGCGCCATCGTGCAGCCGCGCCACCGCCGTCACCAGCGCAAGTCCCAGCCCCGCGCCGCCGATCCGCCGGGCCGGATCGAGCCGGCCGAAGCGGCGCAGCGCCTCGTCGCGTCTATCCACGGCGATACCCGGCCCGTCATCGTCGACACGCAGCACCGCCTCGCCGCCCTTCTGCTCGGCGGAAAGGCGGATATGGCCGCCCTCCTCACCATATTTGAGGGCGTTGTCGACCAGATTGGCGAGCGCCTGCATCAGCAGCTCGCGATGGACCGGCGCGCGCGCCTCGCCCGCAGCGGTCAGCGTGAAACCGTGCTCCTCGGCGATCGGCCCGTAGAGATCGGCGACATCCTCGATCATCGCGCCGAGATCGGTTTCGACGAAACGATCGCGCCCGATGCCCGCTTCGGCGCGGCTGATCTGGAGGGCGGTGGAAAGCATGGCGAGAAGGGTTTCCGCCTCGTTCGCCACCCGATCGAGCGCGGCGAGCGTCGTTTCGTCCTCCGTCTCGCGCATGGCCCGCTCGATGGTGGCGCGCAGCCGCGTGAGCGGAGAGCGCAGATCGTGCGCCAGGCTGTCGGTGACGACGCGCAGCTCCGTCACCAGCGCCTCGATGCGGCCCAGCATCCGGTTGATGGCCGCCGTCAGATCGCCGAAAGCGTCGCCGCTGCCGTCGCCCTCCACCGGCACGCGCCGCGAAAGATCGCCCATGCCGACCTGCCGCGCCGTTTCGGCGATGCGCTCCACCCGCGCCGTCACCACCCGCGTCGCCACGATCGCGCCGAGCAGAGCCAGCGGAATCGCCAGCGCCAACGCGGCCAGCATCGCCTCCCCGATCAGCCGCCGGACGCGCAGATCGCCTTCGATGACATGGCCGACAAGCAGGTGCGCGCCGTCCGGCAGGCGGGTGCCGATCACCCCCATCTGCTCAGGGGCCTGCCGCCCCATGCGATAGAGGCTGAGCACGCGCCAGCCGGTGTTGATCGGGATGGTGGGCGGCCAGTCGGCGATGTTGCCGGCAAGCCTGTCCCCGGTCGCGCTGTCCAGCAGCACCACCGCATCGCGCGAGCGGGGCGGGGTGAGGCGCGCCGCGATCAGCTGCTCGAGCTGGTGGACGCCGCCCTGGCGATAACCCGCGATCAGATCGTCGCGCAGCTCGGAGACCAGTTGCTGCGACTGGTATTGCAGCTCGTCGGCGATGATGTGCCGCACGAACAGCAGCAGCGCCGCCGCCGAGATGAGCTGGAGCACGAACACCAGCGCGAAGAATCGGCCGGTGGAGGAGCGCAGCACCGGCAGCCTGAGCGCCACTCAGGCGTCCAGCCCGAGCCGGTAGCCCGCGCCGCGCACGGTGTGGATCAGCGGCTGCCCGCCATTGTCGTCGATCTTGCGGCGCAGGCGGCTGACATGCACGTCGATCACGTTGGTGCCCGGATCGAAATGATAATCCCACACGCCTTCGAGCAGCATGGTGCGCGTCACCACCTGATCCTTGTGGCGCAAGAGATATTCGAGCAGGCGGAACTCGCGCGGCTGAAGCTCGATGGCGCGGCCGCCGCGCTTCACCTTGCGCGAGAGCAGGTCCATGTCGAGATCGCCGCAGGAAAGCCGCGTGGTCGGCTGCTCGCCGGGCGTGCCACGCCTCAGCATCAGCTTCAGCCGCGCCAGCAGCTCGGCGAAGGCGAAGGGCTTGGTGAGATAATCGTCCGATCCGGCGGTGAGCCCGGCCACGCGATCATCCACCGCGCCCAGCGCGGAGAGCATCAGCACGGGCGTATGGATGCCGCCCGCGCGCAACGCGCCGAGCACCGCCATACCGTCCATCGCCGGCAGCATCCTGTCGAGGATGATCGCATCGTAACCGCCGTCGGTGGCGTGGAACAGGCCGTCGCGGCCGTTGGCGGCATGATCGATGGTCATGCCCTCCTCGGTCAGCCCCTTGATGATGTAGGCGGCGGTCTGGGCGTCGTCCTCAACCAGCAGGATCTTGTGCGCCATGAATGTCACCCGCTCCTGTGTTCGGCCCATGCGCGGCGTCGCCGCGATCGAGCGTGACATTCCATATCCTATTCCCGCGCCGAATATGAAGCGCGAGCGCATTGTCGCGATCCTGACCGACGACTTGACGCAGCGCGGCGAGATTGCGGATAGGGTGCCCATCCACCGATACGATCCGGTCGCCGACCTCGATGCCGCGCTGTTCCGCCTCGCTGTCGGAGCGCAGGCTGGTGACGACGGGCGCGCGCGCGCCCGAATCATCGAGCGTCAAGCCGGGAAGAGTGGTCAGAACCCCGGTCGCGTCGTCGCGCCGGAACAGGCCGTGATCGGTGAGGACGAACAGCAGCAGGATGGCGCAGCCGAGCAGCGCCAGCCCGATGACGGCGCGCCGTTCCGAATGTCTCGCCGATGCGCGCCGCGCCTTCATCCCGCTGATGTCGCCCCGGATCGCTTGCGCCGCGATGGGGGCGAGATGACCGATCGGTAATCCGCTTTTCGCGATTGCCCTTCCGGCGAGGGTTGCGCAAGGATGGGGCGATGACGGGGGAAGGCGATAACGCGCGCCGGGCGGAGGATGCGCGCGGAGCGGAGGATCGGGGGCGTTCGGGCCTGGCCGCATTGCGGCGCATGCTCGGCCGGCAGCCGCTCTGGTCCCGCCTGCTCGGCATCGTCGCCATGTTCGGCGCGGCGGCGATCGCGATCGTGCTGCTCCGGCGGCTGCTCGCCCACGTCCGCCCGGCCGAGGTGGCGGCGGTTTTCGCCACACTCGATCCGCAAGCGGTGCTGCTGTCGCTGGCGGGCGCGGCGGGGAGCTATCTGGCGCTCACCCTCTATGATTATCTGGCGCTGGACGTGACCGGGCATCCTCTGCCCTGGCGACGCGCTGCGCTCACGTCCTTCTGCGCATACAGCCTCAGCCATAATCTCGGGCTCGGCGTGCTGACCGGCGGATCGGCCCGCTACCGCCTTTATTCGCGCGCCGGCCTTTCGCCGGCGGACGTGGCGCGGGTGGTGGCGCTGACCGGCTTCACCTTCGCGCTCGGCGTGCTGGCCGTGATCGGCATTGCCCTGCTGCGCGATCCCAAGGCGCTCGGCGCGGGCGGCATCGCGCTGCCCTGGTGGATCGAGGACAGCGCGGGCGGCGTGATCCTCGCCTTGCTCGCGGCCGCCGTGCTGCTGCCGCGTGGGCGGGGAAGGCGACTGCGCTGGCGGCGCTGGAGCATGCCGCTGCCGGACCGCCGCCACCTCGCGCTCCAGATCCTCGTCTCGACGATCGACCTGTCCTGCGCCAGCCTCTCCCTGTTCGCGCTGCTGCCGCATATGGGCGCGGCGCTCTATCCCTCTTTCGTGCTGAGCTATGCGGTGGCGCTGGTGGCCGGGCTGGCGAGCTATGTGCCGGGCGGCCTCGGCGTGTTCGAGGCGGTGATGCTGGCGGCGCTTCCCGAGATCGCCCCCGCCGAACTGCTGGCGGCGCTGATCGCCTTCCGGGTGATCTATTACTGGATTCCGCTGCTGCTCGGCGGCGGCCTGTTCGCTACGCTGGAGGCCAGGGCGGCGAGGCGGCGGCGAGCGGCAGGATGAGCGGCCGCCCGTCCGCCTCGCCGATCATCGCGCGGACGCCATAGACTTCCGCCAGCCGTTCGGGGGTCAGCACCTCGCCGGGCGCGCCGTCTGCGGCGAGGCGGCCGTGATCGAGCAGCAGCAGCCGGTCGCACCAGCGCGCCGCCATCGCCAGATCGTGCAGCACCACGATCACCGCCGCGCCGCTCCGCGCCTCCTCGGCCAGCACCTCCATCGCCTGGATCGCGTGGGCGGGATCGAGCGCGGCGAGCGGCTCGTCTGTGATCAGCAGCGGCGCCTCCACCGCCAGCGCGCGGGCGAGGAGAGCGCGGGCCAGCTCGCCGCCCGAAAGCGTGTCGCAGCGGCGCTGCGCGAAAGGCTCCAGCTCCAGTCGCGCGATGGCGCGGGCGATGGCGGCGTGGTCGGCGGGGCCGGTGCGGCCGGTCAGACCGAGCGAGGGCAAGCGGCCGAGCGCCACCACCCGCTCCACCGTCAGCAGCCAGTGCAGCGCCCGCTCCTGCGGCAGATAGGCGAGAGGGCCGTCGAGCGCGATGCTCCCCGTCTCGATCGGGATCAGCCCGGCGACGGCGCGCGCCAGCGTCGACTTGCCCGCGCCGTTGGGGCCGATCAGGCCGACCAGTTCGCCGGGCCGGATCACGGCCGACACGCCCTCCACCACGCGCCGCCCGCCGAGCGCGACCGATACGCGCTCCAGCCTCACCACGGCTGCGGCCTTCTCAGCAGTTGGGCCAGGAACACCGGCACGCCGATGAAGGCCGTCACCACGCCCAGGTGGATCTGGTCCACGCCGCCGATCAGCCGGACGAGGATGTCGGCGAGCGTCAACAGCGCCGCGCCGCCCAGCGCGGAGGGCAGCAGCACGGCCGAGGGCGAACGATCGGTCCAGGGGCGCACCATATGCGGCACCACCAGCCCGACGAAGCCGATCGCGCCCGCCACCGCCGTCGCGCCGCCGATCCCGATCGCGATGCCGGCGAGCAGGCGCAGGCGAAGGCGGGGCAGATTGACGCCCAAAGTCCGCGCCGCATCTTCGCCCAGGCTCAGCGCATCGAGCGCGCGGCCGCCCGGCAGCAGCAGGGCGAGGCCGATCGCGATGCAGGGCAGCCCGATCGCGACATGATGCCAGGAGCGATCGGCGAGCGAGCCCATCAGCCATGTCATGATCTCGACCATCGCGAAGGGATTGGGCGAGAGGTTGAGCGCCAGCGCGATGCCCGCGCCTGCCAGCGCGCCGATCGCGATGCCCGCCAGGACCAGCCCCAGCGGCTCGCCGCTCGTGCGGGCCAGCAGCATGAGCGGCGCGAGGCCGACGCACGCGCCCGCCACCGCCATCAGCGGCAGCGCCGGAGCCCAGGCGTTCGCGAACCCGTAATAGAGCGCCACCACCGCCCCCAGCGCCGCCGCGTTGCTGCTGCCCAGCACGCCGGGCTCGGCGAGCGGGTTGCGGAGATATCCCTGCATCGCCGCCCCGCCGACGCCGAGCATCGCGCCCACAGCGAGCCCGAGCAGCGCGCGGGGAAGGCGGAGCTGGAGGAGGATGATCGAGGCGGTCGTGTCGCCCTGTCCTACGAGCGCGGCGAGCGTGCGGGCGAAGCCGAGATGCGCCGGCCCGATCGCGACGGAGCCGATCCCCGCCGCGAGGGCGAGGAGGGTGAGCAGGACGAGGAGGAGGGGGCGGCTCATCCGGCTTGCGCCGCCATTCTTCGCCCGGCATGGGCGGAGGCGTGCATACGAGTTCCCCCCGTGCTCCCGCGCAAGCAGGAGCCCAGGCCCGCCGCCGGAGATGGGCTCCTGCTTTCGCAGGAGCACGGGTGTTTACCTTTGTCGCTGCCCTCACCCTGATCGGCGCCGCGCCGCGCCCGCAGCGGATCGTGTCGCTCGATCTGTGCGCCGACCAGTTCCTCGTGCCGCTCGCCGATCCGGGGCAGATCGCGGCGCTGAGCCGCTGGGCGCGCGATCCGAACCTTTCCACCGTCTGGAAGCGGGCCAAGGCGCTGCCCATCTCCGGCGGCAGCGCCGAGGAGGTGCTGGCGCTCCACCCCGACCTCGTCATCACCGGCCCGTTCGGCGGCCAGTCGATCAAGCCGCTGCTGCCGAGCCGCGTCCGCATCCTCGAACTGCCGGATGCGCCCACCGAGCCGCAGATCGAGGCCAATGCCCGACTCGTCGCCGACGCGATCGGCCGCCCGGCGCGCGGGGCCGCGATGGTGGAGCGGATGCGCGCGGCGCTCGCCCGGCTGGGAAAGCAGGCCCCCGGGCGCGGCCGCGTCGCGGCTTATTATCAGCGGCGCGGCTATGTCACCGGAACCGGCACGCTGGTGGACGATCTGATGCGGCGCGCCGGGCTGGTGAACCTGGCGACCAGGCTCCACCTCGGCCCGCTCGCGCGCGTGCCGCTGGAGGCGATGGTGGCGGCAAGGCCCGATTTCCTGATCCTCGAAGGCGATCCCGCCCACGCCACCGATCAGGGCAGCCGGATGCTCGACCACCCCGCGCTCGCCCGCGCCGTGCCGCCTGCGCATCGCATCGTGCTCCCCGCCCGCTTCACCACCTGCGGCGGCCCGAGTTACCCGGAGGCGCTGAAGGTGCTGGAGGAGGGGATAAAGCGCGCGGACGCCGGGCGGCGCTAAGACGCCGATCTGTCCCCCAACCCGTTCGTGTCGAGCGAAGTCGAGACACTTCTTCGAGCCTGGCTGAGAAGCCTCGGCTCTGCTCGGCCGGCCCCTCGACTTCGCTCGGGGCGAACGGGTTG
>DASSTK010000364.1:0-16121 GCA_035707945.1 Sphingomonas sp. | reverse complement strand
TTGGGCGGCCCGGCGATCACCACCCGCAGGCCATCGCGCAGCCGTTCGGCCGGGGGCACGGCCAGCGCCCGCCCGATATCGGCCGTGAGCGCCCGCGCCTCATCGCGCACGCCCTCGCCGGCCGCCGCCTCCACCTCGTCGTCATAGTCGATCGCCGCCTCGATGCGCGCGGCGAGGGCGAGCAGGGCCTGCGTCCAGCCCTCCAGCTTGCGCGAGAGCGCGCCGTTGGCGCGGGCCAGCGCCTCGCGACGCTGACTCTCGGTCTCGGCGGAGAGCAGGTCCGCCAACCCTTCCGCCTCGGCCAGATCGATGCGGCCGTTGAACAGGGCGCGGCGGGTGAACTCGCCCGGCTCGGCGAGGCGCAGCCCGGCGCGGCCGAGCGCCGCCAGCACCGCCTCGATCACGGCGCGGCCGCCATGCACATGCAGTTCGGCCAGATCCTCGCCCGTGGCGCTCTCCGGGCCGGGAAACCACAAGGCCAGCGCCCGATCGAGCGCGGCCCCCGCCTCATCCCTCAGCAGGCGGAGCGCGGCCCGGCGCGGCTCCGGCAGCGATCCCGCCAGCCGGGCGAGCGCATCGCCGGCGCGTGGGCCGGAGACGCGGATGATCCCGATCGCCGCCGGCGGGCGGCCGCTCGAAAGCGCATAGATGGTGTCGGCAGGATCGTTATCGCTTCGCGCCACCGATCCCGTCCAGCATCTGCTTCCAGATCGCCATGCCCGCCTCGCCCATCGGGCCCCAGCTTTTCATCATCGTCTCGACCGCATCGGGGGTGAGCCCCTGCTCCACCGCGCCGCGCAGCCTGGCGACATAGGCTTCGTGGACCGAAGAGAGATCGGGCAGCCCCATGAAGCGGCGCGCTTCTTCGGGCGTGCAATCGACATCGACCGAGATTTTCATGGGAGGCTGTCCTTTGCCTGAGGGGCGGCCGGGTGTAGCGCGGCGGCGCGGCGGGGCCAAGCAGCGGAGGCGAATCGATGGCGTATCGGATCATCGTGCGGCGGACAGGCGGGCCGGAGGTGCTGGAGGTGGAGGAGTTCGATCCCCCCGCGCCCGGCGCGAACGAGGTGCTGATCGAGCAGCGCGCGGTCGGCCTCAACTTCATCGACATCTATCAGCGCACCGGCCTCTATCCGATGGAGCTTCCCGCCACGCCCGGCGGAGAGGCGGCGGGCGTGGTGGCGGCTGCCGGTGAGGGCGCGGGCTGGTCGGTCGGCGATCGGGTCGGCTATCCGGCGGCCCCGGGCGGGGCCTATGCCAGCCATTGCATCATGCCCGCCGACAGGCTGGTCCGCCTGCCCGGCTCGCTCGGCTTCGAGGAGGCGGCGGCGATCCTGCTCAAAGGTTGCACGGTCGAGATGCTGGCCGAACGCTGCGCTCCTGTCGAACGCGACGATTGGGTGCTGGTCCACGCCGCGGCGGGCGGCGTCGGCAGCATCCTCGTGCCCTGGCTCGCGGCGATCGGCGCGCGCGTCATCGCCCATGCCGGAACCGACGCCAAGGCGGCGCAGGCGAAAGAAGCGGGCGCGGAAGCGGCGCTTTCCTGCCCCTTCGACGCGCTGGCCGAGGAGGTGAAGCGCGTCACCGGCGGCGCGGGCGTGCGGGTGGCGTTCGACGGCGTGGGCAAGGCGAGCTGGTCCGCCTCGCTCGCCTCATTGGCCCGGCGGGGGCTGATGGTGAGCTTCGGCAATGCTTCCGGCCCGGTCGATCCGATTAGCCCGCTGGCGCTCAGCCGGGGCGGATCGCTCTATCTCACCCGCCCCACCCTGTTCGATTATATCCGCACCGGGGACGAGCTCGCCGCCTCGGCCGCGCGGCTGTTCGAGATGGTCGAGCGCGGCGTGGTGAAGCCCGCGATCGGCCAGCGCTTCCCGCTCCGCGAGGCCGCCGAAGCACAACGCCGCGTCGAGGCGCGGGAGACGACGGGATCGACCGTGCTGCTTCCGTGATCCACGCCCCGTTCGTCCCGAGCGAAGTCGAGGGGCGGGATCGAGTGCAGTCCAAGCCATAGCTGCCCCTCAAGCGGGATGATGTCGGGCTGAATCGGGGTAAAGCTCATCCCACCTGCCCCTCGACTTCGCTCGGGGCGAACGGATCAAGTTCATTTGATGATGAGAACCGCCCCCGCCGAAAGGCATTCCAGCAGTCGCGCCATCGCCTCGCGTCCGATCGCGATGCAGCCTTCGGTGTCCCCGTCCCCGGCCAGGTGGAGGAAGATCGCGCTCCCCGCCCCGGGCATGGGCGGCGAGTCGTTATGGCCCAGCCACAGGATGACGTCATAGAGCCCGTCCTCACGCCACAGATTTTCGGCCGAGAAAGGATGCGGGCGCCGCACCGGGCGGTTATAGGCGGGGTCAGCCGGATCGTCGGACCAGCCGTCGTCAGGGCGGAGCCGGCGCCAGGGCAGATGCGCGGGCGGAGCGAAGCCCCGGTCCGGGCGGAGCAGCGCGCCCCGGATCGGCCACGCGCCGAGCGGCGTCCGGCCGTCCCCCTCGCGCTTGTCGGCGGCCGGGCAGACGCCGGCCTTGCCGATCCGGCACGGAATCGTGTCACAACCGAAATGAAGCAGCTTTTCCGCCGTATTCACCCGGGCTCGCTCGATCACAGCACATGCCCCGTGCGATCGCGCTTCACGTCGAGATAATGCGCGTTGTGCGGGTTGGCGGGAATGCGGTGCGGCACGCGCTCCGCCACCTCGATCCCGGCGGCGGCGAGCCCCGCCACCTTGGCGGGATTGTTGGTGAGCAGCCGGATGCGCGTCTGGCCGAGCAGCTCCAGCATCCGCGCCGCCACCCCGAAATCGCGCGCGTCGATGGCGAAGCCCAGCCGCAGATTGGCGTCCACCGTGTCGAAGCCCTGATCCTGCAGCGCATAGGCGCGCAGCTTGTTGACGAGGCCGATCCCCCGCCCTTCCTGCCGCAGATAGAGGAGGATGCCCCAGCCCTCCTCCGCGATCCGCCGCAGCGCGCCGTCGAGCTGCGGGCCGCAATCGCATTTGAGCGATCCGAACACGTCGCCGGTCAGGCATTCGCTGTGCAGGCGGACGAGCGGGGGGCGGCCGTCGGGCGCGCCGATCACCAGCGCGACATGCTCCACCGCGTCGCTGGATGAGCGGAAGGCGACGATCTCGGCCTGCTCCGTCGCGCCGACCGGCAGCCGCGCGCGCGAGGCGACGGCGAGGCCGGCGGGCGCGTCATAGGCCTCGATCGCCTCCGCCGAGGGCGCGGGCGCGCCTTCGCCCGCTTGGCCCTCGCGCACGAAGAAGGCGGGGAGCAGCCCCGCGAGCCGCGCCAGCTTGAGCGCGGCCGCGGCGGCGCGGGGGGCGCGGACCGGCGCGGTGCGGAACGGCCCCTTGAGCGGCTGGCCGAGATCGAGCGCCGGATCGGCCAGCGCGGTCGCAGTGGCGAGATCGAGCCAGGGCGCATGCTCCACCCGCACCGCCGGGGTTCCCGCCGCGCTCGCCTGGTTCGCCAGCATCAGCGTCGCGGCCCGCTCGGGCGAGAGCAGCACGTCGGCCTCCTCTCCGAACGCCGCCAGCCTCGCCGCGTCCGCGCTTTCGATCGCGAGCAGCGCCAGCGTTTGCGCCCCCTCCCCGATCGTCACCGGCCAGCCGCGCCGGAGCGCGTCGATCGCGCGCGCCACCTCGCGCGAGGCCGGCTCCCCGCTCACCAGGCGAACTCGGTGACGAGCGGCACATGGTCCGAGGGTTTGAGCCAGCTTCGGCATTCCTCGAACACGCGATGCGCGGTGGCGGTTTCGGCGACCGGGGGGCTCACCCACATATGATCGAGCCGCCGCCCGCGATCCGAGGCCGACCAGTCCTTCGCGCGATAGCTCCACCAGGTATAGAGCCGCTCGGGCGGGGGGACGAAGCGGCGGCCGAGATCGATCCAGCCGTGCGCGTCGCGCAGACGGTCCAGCGCCTCCACCTCCACCGGCGTATGGCTCACCACGTCAAGGAGCTGCTTGTGGCTCCACACGTCGCATTCCAGCGGCGCGATGTTAAAATCGCCGACGATCAGCGTCGGCTCGCGCAAGGCTTCGGACCAGCGTGTCATCCGCTCGACGAAGGCCAGCTTCTGCGCGAATTTGGGGTTGAGCGCGGGATCGGGAACGTCGCCGCCGGCGGGCACATAGACATTCTCCAGCCGGATGCCGCCGGGCAGCCGCGCGCCGACATGCCGCGCCTCGCCGTTATCCTGCCAGTCGTGCCGGCCATGCCCGGCGAGCGGCAGGCGGCTCAGGATCGCGACGCCGTGGTGCATCCGCTGCCCGTTCAGCAGCCGGTGGGCATAGCCCAGCCGCTCGAATATGGCGTGGGGGAAGGCGCCGTCCTCCACCTTGGTTTCCTGCAGGCACAGCACGTCAGGCTGCTGCTCGGCCAGAAAGCGTTCGACGATCTCGATGCGCGCGCGCACCGAATTGATGTTCCAGGAGGCGATCTTCACGGCAGGCATGGCGGCGATGTAGCGGCTGAAAGCCCCCTTCGCCAGCGTGGGGTGCGGACAAGGAAAGGCCCCCGCTCCGGGGGCATGGAGCGGGGGCCGACCTGGCGTTCGTCACGCAGGCGGGACGAAGGGTGGATGCTCCGGGCAACAGGGGGAATCCCGGAACGGCCCCTCGACCGCGAGACAGGGCTTACGCGCCTCAAGCTGTCGCCCTGATGAACGGCTGCGTCAGGAACCGGCTTCCGGCTCGGCGCATCGACGGACGGACACCGCTCGCCGTCTGCGATAGCCCTCCTGACCGCCCCGTTCGTGCTGAGGAGCCGCTGAGCGCAGCCGAAGCGACGTCTCGAAGCACCGGCCCACGCCCTTCTAGACGGGTCTTCGACTTCGCTCAGCCCCTCCTCAGGGCGAACGGAGAAGATTTTCCGGCCGACTCTCAGGACACAGGCCGAGTCCTCCACAGAATCGAAATCAGTGATGCGGCCCCTTCGGGCGCGGGTCGGTCCAGCGGAAGCTGTTATCGGAGACGGGCACGTTGAACTTCTGGTTGGAAAGGCGGACGGTGGTGCGGTTGTTCTGCCCGTCGAGCACCGTCCAGCCTTCGAGGATCAGCCCGCCCGGCGCGGAAGCCTGGCGGCGGAAGGCGATGGTGATCGAGCCGTAATCATGGTGCTTGGGATCGCGCCCCTCGATCAGCAGCAGGTCCGGATCGCCGCTCGGGACGACATGGCCGAAGCGGCTGATGTCCTTGTCCGGATCGAGCAGGATCGAAAGCGGCGTCTTGCCGATCGGCCAGCGGGAAACCTGCTTCACCTGGTAATCGATCATGATCAGCGCCTTGCCGTCCCCCACGACGAGCAGCGGCACGCCCTTCTGATACTGGAAGCGGATCTTGCCCGGCCGCTTCATGGTGAGCGTGCCGGTCAGCACCTTGCCGTTGCGGTCGGTCTGGGTGAAATCGGCGGTCATCGTGTCCACCGCCCGGATATGCGCCTTCACCTGCGCCAGATCGGCGGAAGGCTGAGGCGCGGCGGCGACGATCGCGGGCGCCGCGAGCAGGGCGAAGGCAAGGGATCGAAACATCATGGGCTCCGGCTATGATGCGCCAATCTTGCGCGTCATGGCTTGAATGTGCTGTGAATACAGCGAACTGCAAGAGGGCATCAGCTATCGGATATCTTTCCTTCACATCCCATAGGCGCCAGGAATCTGCCATCGGATCGACTGAGTCATTGCCCGGCAGGAGGATATCTTTCCATCGAACCGCGCTGGATCGTAGTGGATGGTGGGAATGCGGGCCAAGGCGATCTGATCGAACGCATAAGGCGGGTCTTCCAGAAGGAGTCGACCGTTACGCGCATTCCCGGCGGCGTCGAGATCGAACTCGGTATAACTCAGGCCCGGTATGGTCATGAAGATGAGATCGCCGGGATAGTCGGCGCTGGCGATGTTGGACGACACATAATTCGGCGGCGGGTCGGAAAGCACGCAAGCATCTTTAGGCAGGCCAATCCGTGCGATTGCGGCCTGCGCATCCTTCTCGTCGGCATTGGATTTCCGCAACTGGTAAAGACGCAAAGCGATGGCCGCCCTGCGCTGGTCGCCTGCCGGCACCTTGCGATCCAAAAGTTTCAGCACGGAGTTGAGCATCGTCAGTTTGAAGTCACTCGGCAGGCCATGCATCTGCGCCGTGTTCATGGTCAGCATGTAAAGCGTATCGAGCGAAAGGGCCGGATCGGCGGCAATGCTGCCGAGGAGAGCCTGTATTTCGGCCTGACCGTCAGCCACTGTCTTCGTCTGCGCAAGTACGGCCATTTCGATCGAACTGAGTCGCCACATCAATGTAAGGGAAGCCGGTGCATTGTTCTGTTGGAGGATGGCCAGAATGTGATCGGCGTTTGCGGCGGCCTTTTTCATCCCGCTCGGATCGGTGAAGTCGATCGCGCCGGGCGCCATCGTGCCGAATAACAATGGCAGGAGCATCACTGAGTTGACGCCGTAGCGCGCCTGACGTTGCGCCAGCCCGGTCGCCAATGAAGATATGGTTCCGCCATCTCTCTGATTGGCTTCCGGATACGCGCCGAGTCCGGTCATCCAGCCGGCAATGTCTTCCTCGATTGAGTTTCGAACGACATAATCGGAAGAGGGGACAGTCCTGCATCGCAGGTTAAATGTGGCGATCTGCCCATCGGAAACCGTTAACGAACCACTTCGCTCCGCCGCAAGCAGGAATGGCGCTGCAATACCGGGACGGCTTGCCCAAATTAGTGTGACAGAAGGCCTGTTCGCTGGTGCCTGATGGGCGACATCGATCGAAACGACATCCTGAGGCGTGATCCCGTTGGTTCCGCAGATCGGCAGATCGCTCACAAGCTGTGGCTGGCCAGTGTTGGCCATCCGGCTTGCTCTGTCCACGGCGAGCATCGTGATCAGCATTTTGCGGTCGCCTGCGCGACCGGCTGCAAGAGCATGATCGCCGGCGACCCGTGCGACTGCACTATCGCCTATGGCAGCTTGGGGGGCTTCGGCCCAAGCCCGATCGAGCGCCGCTCTGGCAATGGTCCTATTGTTTGATCCAGCCATGCTTGCGGCTCTCTCGATCAGCAGATCGACCTCCCAAGCCATGCTTGGTGGAACCCGTTTGGAATCTATTCCCGCAAGAGTCGCCAGTGCGACCGCCGGATCGGCCGCCATCTGGAGCCGTGCGATGCCCAGCGTCGCAGATAATGCAGTCTCGACCGACGCCTTGGGATCGGTGGCGATCTGATGATATTGCCGCTGCGCTTCCGGCCAATCGCCGGTGCTTTCCTCGTATGTAGCGAGCAGCAGCCGATAATGATCGAGGTCAGGTGTACTCGGGTCACTGACGATCCGCCGCAGCATGGTTCCGGTAAGCGACAATTGACCATTGGCGGCGAAAAGGTCTGCAAACAGACGATCGAGCAGGGGATCGGGTTTGCCCACATCCTTGACGGGCGGCAGGCGGGCCTCGACGAGGCTGCTCAATGCAATGCCGGCAGACCAAAGATTATGTTGTGCCAGTGCCTCCTGTACCGGCTTACCCGCGTTCGACGATCCGTTGTTCGGCAGCGCTGCGGCTGCTGTGGCAAACGCGCAGGCTACCGCCCCGAAAGATCCTCTTAATAATGGCATTGCCCCGTCCCCTGGCTTAACTGGATCATTGTGCCACATTACATGACTTCGCGCCAACGGGACTCCGCAAAACCTGCCGTCGTCAGAATCAATAGCGGATGCGACTGGCGACCTTCCTTTTCACACCGGCTGCCCATCCCTGTCGATCAACACCTCGCGCCGGCCCACATGGTCCGGCGCGCTGACCTTGCCTTCCTTCTCCATGCGCTCGATCAGGCGGGCGGCGGAGTTGTAGCCGATGCGCAGTTGGCGCTGGACGTAGCTGGTGGAGGCCTTCTGCGAGGCGGCGACCACCTCCACCGCCTTGCGGTAGAGCGCGGCGTCGGGGCTGTCGTCGGTCGGCGGCGCGCCGTCGAGGGCGAAGCCGCCGTCCTCGGGCTCCTCGGTGACGGAGGAAATATAATCGGGCGAGCCCTGCGATCGCCAGTGGTCGGCCACCGCGCGCACTTCCTCGTCGCTGACGAACGGCCCGTGCACGCGCGCGATCTGCTTGCCGCCGGGCATGTAGAGCATGTCGCCCTTGCCGAGCAGCTGCTCGGCTCCCTGCTCGCCCAGGATGGTGCGCGAATCGATCTTGGAGGTGACGGAGAAGCTGATCCGGGTGGGCAAATTGGCCTTGATGACGCCGGTGATCACGTCCACCGAAGGCCGCTGCGTCGCCATGATGAGGTGGATGCCCGCCGCGCGCGCCTTCTGGGCGAGGCGCTGGATCAGGAACTCCACCTCCTTGCCCGCCGTCATCATCAGATCGGCGAGCTCGTCGACGATGACGACGATCTGCGGCAGCGGCTCGTAATCGAGCTGCTCCTCCTCGTAGAGCGGATGGCCGCTCTCCGCGTCATAGCCGGTCTGCACCCGCCGGCCGAGCCGCTGGCCCTTGGCGCGGGCGGCGCGCACCTTCTCGTTGAAGGAGGCGAGGCTGCGCACGCCGACCGAGGCCATCATCCGATAGCGCTCCTCCATCTGCTCGACCGCCCATTTGAGCGCGCGGATCGCCTTGGCCGGCTCGGTGACGACGGGCGAGAGCAGGTGGGGAATATCGTCGTAGATGCTGAGTTCCAGCATCTTGGGATCGATCATGATCATCCGGCACTGATCCGGCGTCAGCCGGTAGAGCAGGGAGAGGATCATGCAGTTGAGGCCCACCGACTTACCCGATCCGGTGGTGCCCGCCACCAGCAGATGCGGCATGGGGGCCAGGTCCGCGATCACCGGATCGCCCGCGATATTCTTGCCGAGGATGATCGGAAGCTGCGCCGCCTGATCCTCGAACGCCGGATTGGCGACCAACTCGGAAAGCATCACCGATTCGCGCTTGGCGTTGGGCAGCTCGATGCCGATGACGGAGCGGCCCGCGATGGTGGCGACGCGCGCCGAAAGCGCCGACATGTTGCGCGCGATATCATCGGCGAGCGCAATCACCCGGCTGGCCTTGATGCCGGCGGCGGGCTCCAGCTCGTACATGGTGACGACCGGGCCGGGCCGCACCGCCACGATCGAGCCCTTGACGTGAAAGTCGTCCAGCACGGTTTCGAGCAGCCGCGCGTTGCGCTCCAGCGCCGCCTTGTCGAGCGCGGGGGCCTGGGCGGCGGGCACGGGCTTCAGCAGTTCGTGGCCGGGGAGCGTATATTTGTCGCGCAGGTCGAGCGAGGTCTGGCGCGCGCTTTCCGGTCGCTTCGGCGCGGGCGCGCGCTCGGCGATGACGGGGCGGGAGGGCGCGCGGGGCGGCGCGGCCTCGTCCGCCTCCTCCTCCTCGTCGATCGGCGCGGGGAGCGCGCGGGCGTCGCGGCGCGGGCGCGGCTTGGCGATCACGCGCGCGGCGGGCCGGGCGGAGGCGCGGCCGGCGCGCGCCAGCCAGGCGCGCTCGTCCGCCTCCAGCCCGATCGCCCGGAACCACAGCCACAGCCCGCCGCCCGCGAGCAGCAGCGCGACGGCGTAGGTCAGCGGCGCGATGAAGCCCGGCGCGGGGATCAGCGCGAGGCCCGCCTCCACCCCGTCCTCGCCCAAAATACCGAGCGCGCCGCCCCAGCCGGCGGGGAGCGACAGGCTGGTTTCCGAATGCACCAGCGCGGCGGCCGTGCCCGCCAGCGCCATCGCCAGCACGGTCAGCAGCCCGGCGCGTCCCCAGCGGCCCGATGTGCGCCCGCGCGCCAGCCGCAGGCCCGGCACCAGGATGATCGGGATCAAAGCGGCCGCGGCCGGGCCGAACAGGGTCAGCAGCAGATCGGCGGCGTAGGCGCCGGGCTCGCCGATCCAGTTCCTCGCGGGGCCGGCCGCCGCCGTGTTGATCGCCGGATCGCTCCGCGTATAGCTGATGAGCGCCGCCGCGATCAGCAGGCTGGCAAGGATCAGCGCGATCCCGCCGCCGATCGCGCCCATGCGCGCGAAGGCCTGCCCCAGCCGATCGCGCCACGCCACGCGCCGCATCGCCACGCTGGCCGCCATGTCGTTGCTCCCCATGTCGGGGCGTGTGCCCCAAATGTTCCGCTCGGGCCCACCATGTCCCTCGTTTTCCAACAAGTCAATCACGGCGCGGCAGGCCGTGGCGCGCCGCGCGCTTGCCCGCTACAGGGGGGCAATGAGCGAGACTCTGCACAGCGATGTGGTGATCCTGGGGGCGGGGCTGGTCGGCTGCGCGCTGGCCGTGGCGCTGGCGCGGGGCGGCGTCACCAGCATCGTCATAGACCCGGCCGATCCGGCGGCGATCCGCGACGCCCGCTTCGACGGCCGCGCCTCGGCGGTGTCGAGCACGTCATGGCGGATGCTGGAGGCGATCGGCGTCGCCCCCCGCATCGAAGGCGAAACCAACCCGATCGAGCGGATCGAGGTGGGCGACAACGGCGCGCGCGGCCTGCTCGCCTTCGCCCCCGATCTGGCGGCGGACGGCCCGCTCGGCATGATGCTGGAAAACCGCCACCTCCGCGTGGGCCTGCGCGAAGCGGCGGCCGAGGCGGAGGGCGTCACCCTGCTGATGCCCGCCCGCGCCGCGCGAATCGAGCGTGATGAGGCCGGGGTCCGGGTGGCGCTGGAGGACGGGCGCACCGTTCGCGCCGCGCTGCTGATCGGGGCGGAGGGCCGCCGCTCGCCGACCCGCGAGTCCGCCGGCATCGCGGTCGCGCGCTGGGAGTATCGGCACCGCGCGATCATCGGCATGCTCGATCACGAGGCCGATCACGGCAATGTCGCGCACGAGCTGTTCTACCCCGCCGGCCCCTTCGCGCTGCTGCCGATGAAGGGCGGCCATCGCTCGGCCCTGGTCTGGACGGTGGCGGAGCGGGATGCGGAGGCGATGCTGTCCTTGAGCCCCCGCGCCTTCGTCGCCGAAGCCGCCAAGCGGATGGGCGGCCTATACGGCGCGCTCTCCTCCGCCTCGCCGCTCTCTAGTTACCCGCTCGGCTTCCACCACGCCGCCCGCATCGCCGCCGATCGCCTCGCGCTGGTGGGGGACGCGGCGCACGGCATCCACCCGATCGCGGGGCAGGGCCTCAATCTCGGCTTCCGCGACGCCGCCGCGCTGGCCGAGGTGCTGATCGAGGGCGCGCGGCTCGGCCTCGATCCCGGCGACGCCCAGCTCCTTGCCCGTTACGAGCGCTGGCGCGGGCTCGACACCTTCATGGTCGCCGCCGCCACCGACGGTCTCACCCGCCTGTTCGGCGTCCCCGGCCGCGCCGCCCACCGCGTCCGCAGCCTAGGCATCGGCCTGGTGAACCGCATCCCCCCGCTCAAGGATTTCTTCATGGCCGAAGCCCGCGGCGAGAGCGGAAATCTGCCGAAACTGCTGACGGGGGAGATGGTCTAAAAGCCCTCTTCCCTTCAAGAGAGAGGAGCCAGCGCCCGCGCTTCCTCCGCCGGGGGCGCCGATGCGCCGATCATTGCAGCGTCCCCGGCGCGCCGTCCTCATCCTCGTCGGCCGATCGGAAGAAGCGGAGGAACTGCACCACCAGATCGGCGCGCGTCGCGATGCACGGCGCCTCCAGCAGCGCCTGCTTGGCGGCGATATCGAACGGCGCGATCTGGGCGATGCCGTTGACCAATCCTTCGTCGTCGAGCCGCCCCACCGCCTCCCAATCGATCGCATAGCCCTTGGCGTCGGCGTAGCGGCGCGATTCGCGTTCGAGATCGGCGCGCAACGCCAGCGCGAGCGGCTCGGGCTCGTCGCGATCGGCGGCGAAGCTCTCCTCGTCGGCGTCCACCTGCCGGAACGGCGTCGCGACGTCGAGCTCGGCGGAAAGGCGGAAGCGGGTCAGCCCTTCGAGGATGATGTTGAAGCGCCCGTCCTCCAGCGCCTCGACATCGGCGATGCGGCCCACGCATCCCACCTCGAACAGCGGCGGCTTCACCGGATCGGCCCCGCGCGGCTGGATCATGCCGATGCGTCGGTCCCGCGCCATCGCATCGGAGATGAGCGCGCGGTAGCGCGGCTCGAAGATGTGGAGCGGCAGGTGCGATCGCGGGAAAAGCAGCGCGCCCCCCAGCGGAAAGATCGAAAGCCGCGCCATGCCTCAAGCGATCAGGTGAACAGGATCGCGGAAAGCCGCCGGCGCTGGCCGCTCACCCACGGATCCTCCAGCCCCACCGCCGCGAACAGGGTGAGCAGCCGCTCGCGCGCCGCGCCCTCGTTCCAGTCGCGGTCGCGCCGGATGATGTCGAGGAGCTGGTCGGCCGCCGCATCGCGCTCGCCCGCCGCCATCAGCCCGCCGGCCAGCTCGTAGCGGGCGGCGAGATCGTCCGGCTTCGCCTCCACGGCCTGCCGCAGCGCGGCCAGATCGTCGACCGGCGCGGCCGCCCTGGCCAGCGCCAGCGCCGCGCGCGCCTGGGCCACGCCCGCATCCTTGCTCTCGGCGAGCGGCCCGAGCAGCGTCTCCGCTTCGTCCGTCCGGCCGAGCGCGATCAGCGCCCGCGCCCGTCCTCCGATCGCCGCCTCATTGTCGGGCGTCATCTCGGAAACCTGCTCGAAGATGCCGAGCGCGCGCTGCGCGTCGCCCTCGGCCAGCACCGCCTCGCCCATCGCGATGAACTCGGCGACGTCGGGCGCTCCGGCGTCCGCCTTCCCGATCGGAAGCTGGGCCAGCAGCTGATCGAGGATGCGGCCGAGCTGCGCCTCGGTGCGCGCCTGCGTCAGATCGGCGACCGGCTGGCCCTGGAACAGCGCATAGACGGTGGGGATGGACTGGACGCGGAATTGCTCGGCGATGAAGCGATTCGTGTCGACATCGATCTTGACCAGCTTGACGCCCCTGGCCGCGTAATCGGCCGCCACCTTGTCGAGCACCGGGCCGAGCTGCTTGCACGGCCCGCACCATTCGGCCCAGAAATCGAGCACGACCAATTGGGTCATCGAAGGCTCGACGACATCGCGCCGGAACGCCTCCACCGCCTCGCGTTCGGCCGCGCTCAAACCTAGCGTCGCCACATCACTCTCCCGTTCGCAATCCGGGCCCTTATGTGGGCTCGGCCCCGCCCCTGCCAAGCCCTTGCGCGGTTTCGGACGGGATCGCCCGAATCGGCTTGCGGCGCTGCGACGCCCACGCTAAGAGCGCCCCCTCACCGCGGGGCCCCGCCCCGCCGGTCACGCCAGAGCGGGCGTAGCTCAGGGGTAGAGCACAACCTTGCCAAGGTTGGGGTCGAGGGTTCGAATCCCTTCGCCCGCTCCAGATTTTGCGAAGAAAAACAAAATTTTGAAAGATTGCCCTCTAGGGCGATTCGGGTGAATTTGGCACTAGCCACCACCTAGCCACCACGTGTCAATGCCGGTCGCACTCGCGAGTCTACGCAGGAGCGTCGCACCGGCGAGCCGATGAAGATCGCCACGTCTTAGAAGATCGCGCCCGCGGCGGTCCGCCGCACCCGCTCACTGTCGATATCAGGGGCGTGGTGCCAATGGCTATATCGAGACGTTCCCTCCGAAGACGTAGGTCACAGGTTCGAATCCTGTCGGGTGCGCCATTTCCGCCTTGGCAACTGCTAGGAGCGATGAAGTCCCTCCGCTGCTTCAGAACACTCGAAGGTGGCCCCATGCGTTACGGCGTTTCACGGGGCGCGCCACTCGGCAATTCCAATCGCTCCGGGCAGATCGGCTGCTTTGCGCCCCACATTCGGTCGCTTAGCGTGTAAGCGTGGCGTATAGGCCGCCTTGCCGCTGATAGGATTGCTGCGATGCTTATCGCCTTTGGGCGGAGCGGCGTGGTGGATCAGGAAGTCGGAGCGGATGAGAGTGGTCATACGAGCGGTCGTATGACCGGTCGCATCGAGGTGATCGGCCGCGTGTCGGGGCGGCGGTTCTGGACGGTTGAGCAGAAGCTGGCGATGCTGCGCGACGCGTTCGGGCCGGGAGGATCGGTGCGCTCGGCGATGGAGCGTCACGATATCACGAGCGGGCTTCTCTATACCTGGCGCCGCAACGCGATGGCGGGTCTGCTGCTCGATCGACCGCCGAAGACGCTGCCGGAGCCACCGTCTTTCGCCGAGGTGCGGATCGCCGATGTGCCGCCAGCCCCGTTGCTCGCGCCATCATCGATTTCGGAAGCATCGGGCAGGATCGCGATCGAGCTGCCCAGCGGGATCAAGCTAAGCGTTGACGCCTCGGTTGATGCCGAGGCGCTCGGGCGTGTGTTGTCGGTTCTTGAGCGATGATCGCGCTGCCGCCAGCGACGCGGGTGTGGCTCGCCTGCGGCGCGACCGATATGCGCAAGGGGATGTGCGGCCTTGCGGTGATGGCGCAGGAAGTGCTGAAGCAGAACCCGCACTCGGGGGCGATCTTCGCCTTTCGCGGGCGTCGCGGCGATCTGGTGAAGCTGCTCTGGTATGACGGTCAGGGCATGTGCCTGTTCTCGAAGCGGATCGATCGCGGCAAGTTCGTCTGGCCGATGACGCAGGTTGGCGTCGCGCATCTCTCCGGCGCCCAGCTCTCGATGCTCCTCGAAGGCGTCGATTGGCGGCGACCCGAACGGACCTGGAGGCCCGCGCTCGCGGGCTGATAATGCGCTGTATTCCGGTGTTTTTGCTGGCTCGTTCCGACCCGTTCTGGTATGAGATCGACGTGTCGGACGAGCACCTCTCGACCCCCGATCGGGACCAGCGGATCGCCGCCCTCGAAGCTCAGCTCGATCCCCGGGATCGTGTCATCGCCATGCTTCGCGCCCAGCTTGCACGGCTGCGGCGGATGACCTTCGGCACCTCGTCGGAGAAGCTCCACGAGGAGATCGCTCAGCTGGAACTCGCGCTCGAAGAGTATGAGGCCGAAGCGGCCACCATCGACGAACGCGCCGCCGCGGCCAAGCCCGAGCGTCCTCGGCCGGTCCGGGCGCTGCCGCCACATCTGCCGCGCGACGAGATCATCCACGAGCCCGCGACCGGCGCATGCACCTGCCCATCATGTGGTGGTGAGCTGCGCCGGCTCGGCACCGACGCTGACGAACAGCTCGATGTGGCGCCGGCCAACTGGCGCGTCGTGCGCAACGTCCGGCCCAAGTATAGCTGCCGCGCCTGCGAGGCGATCGTTCAGGCCCCGGCGCCGGTCAAGGCGATTGCACGCGGCAAGGCGACCTTCGCCACGCTCGCGCACGTCGTCGTCGCCAAGTTCGATCACCATCTACCGCTTTACCGGCAGGCCGAGATGATGACCGCGCAAGGCGTGGATATCGATCGTTCGACGCTCGCCGGCTGGGCAGGCCAGGCCGCGCACCTGCTCGATCCGATCGTCGAGCGCATCCGCGAGGAGGGCCTCAAGTCATCGAAGATTCATGCCGACGACACGCCGGTGAAGCTGCTCGCTCCGGGCTCCAGCAAGACTGCCACGGCAAGGCTCTGGGCCTATGTCGTCGATGATCGCGCGTCCGGCGCGACCACGCCGCCGCTCGTTTGGTATCGCTTCACGCCGAACCGCGCCGGCATTCATCCCAAGCGCGAGCTCGCCGGGTTCACCGGCTTCCTCCAGGCCGACGCCTATTCCGGGTTCGCCGCCATCTACGCCGGAAACGCCATTTGCGAGGTCGCCTGCTGGGCGCATTTTCGGCGCGAGCTGTTCGAACGCCACAAGCAGCAGCCGACCGCGCTCACTTGCCATCTGCTCGCCCGCATCGGCCAGCTCTACGCGATTGAGGCGGAGATCCGCGGCCAGCCCGCAGACGTCCGACGAAGCATCCGCCAGCAGCGGTCCAGCCCACTCGTCACGGCGCTTCGCGCCGCGATGGACGACGCGTTGAGGAAGCTCGCCCCGAAGTCGCTGACCGCCAAGGCGATCCGCTATGGCGCCCGACGCTGGGACGCGTTCACTCGCTTCCTCGACGATGGCCGCCTCGAGATCGACAACAACATCGCCGAGCGCGCCATCCGCCCCATCGCCATCGGCCGCAAGAACTGGCTGTTCGCCGGCTCCGAGGCCGGCGGCGAGCGCGCCGCCGCGATCTATTCGGTCATTGAGACGGCCAAGATGAACGGCCTCGAACCGCAGGCCTACATCACCGACGTGATCGCCAAGATCGCCGCCGACTGGCCCGCATCCCGCTGGGATGAGCTGAT
>DASSTK010000363.1:0-12136 GCA_035707945.1 Sphingomonas sp. | reverse complement strand
TTCGCCCGTGCGCCTCGCGCGCCGTCCAAAGCAGGCCGACGGCGGTAATGATCGGGATCAGGATCACGGCCAATTTGGTGGCCGACTCCAAGCCCATCGCTCGCGCCAGGGCTGGAACCAGGAGATCCATGCCGAGATTGCCTACGGGCCGCCAGGTGAAGCTGTAATAATGAGAAAGCCAATGCGAGCTGCCGGCCGTCATCGAAACATGCCAACGCCCCATGTGGCCGGGCAGATCAGTCAGTGGCGGGAGCGCCGGCCATAGCAAGGGCACGGCCATGAGAAGGACGAGCGCGCTTATCGCCGGCCACGATTCCCACCAAGCGCGTCCGTTCATGGAGGATAGTGCTCCCGATCCCGTTACAGGGTCCAGGAAGTGGCAGCGTATGGATAATTAGGCGTTAACGGCGCGACCTTTATCCAAGACGGCAAGACGATCCAGGTGGCCCCCGATCGGCTATGCGCCGAAACGCTCCAGAAAGGCGCTTCGCGAAATCCAGAACTCCTCGCAGGTGCGCGAGAGAATGCGGCGGCGGGGGCAGTGCGGATTGTAGGTCCACACCAGCGCCGAGGCCCAGAGGCTGTTGAAGCGGCGAAGAAGGCCGTCCGCGAGGCCGGAGGAACGCTTGTCGGAAACGCGGCGGAAGCCGATGCCGGCGAACACCCGGGCCATCTTGTCCCGATCCTCCGCCGTCGCGATGACCGATCGGGCCCGGACGGCCTTGACCGGGCTCAGCGCGGGATCCGTTGAAAGACGGACCGCGAGCTCGCGCAGCGAGCGATAGGTGCGCCGCCGCAGCCGCTTGGCCCAGGCGAAATCCGGGCCGGACGGGGCGATCCGGGGGACATGCTCGTTCCACAGATGGAGATCGAGAATCCTGTCGCCGGGCCGGAGATTCAGGCCGGCTTGCGGGCAGGACAAGCCGGTCGCGGCGTGGCCGGGGGCGATGCGGAAGATGCAGCGCGCGTCCGTGCTGTATTCCCGGATGCCCTCGATCCGCTGGAGAAAGGCGTCGAGGGATCGGATCGCCGAACGCAGCCCCGCCCGGGGGATCGCTCCGCCGTCGCGCGGCGCGGATCGGGCGAAAGCATCCGCTCCCGCTCCGCCTCCCGCCAGGATAGCGTCATCCGGTCCCGCCATCGCGGCCCTCCTGCGGGCGTGAACGCATAACCCCGGAAATCGACGCTTCGGCGGAGCCGGCGGAAGGGCTCTACAAGGAGTATCCCATCCGCTCGGCCCACGGCGCGAGGAGGGGGAGCACCGGCTCCATCTGGCGGGCGTAGCGCCGCCAGCGGCCGCGCGCACGGGTATAGAGCGGTTCCGTCACCTGCGAATAGCTGGGCGAGGTGATATAGGCGCGCGCCGCCGCGCTGCCGCGATGATCGACCAGCGCCGGGTTCCATTCCAGCCCGAGAAAATCGGCGAGCGGCCGCAATTCGGCCTCGGCGTCCACGATCATCCTCTCGTAACGCACCGCCTTCACCGGCAGCGCGAACACCTTCCGGGCCTGCTCCCAATAGCCGAGCGCGAGATCATAGAGGCGCGCGGCGTTCTCCAGCTTCAGGAAATTGGCCATCGCCGCGTTGAGCCGGAAACGGGTGATGAAGCAGCTCAGCACGCAATCGCACGGATGCCGTTCGGCGAAAATGTAGCGCGCCTGCGGGAACAGGCGGTGGATGAAAGGCAGGCCGATCAGCCCCAGCGGGAACTTGTCGATCACCAGCCGCCCCGGCGCGTGCGGCGCGGCCGCGTCCACCTGCCGCCAGTAATAGGCCCGAAGCTCCTCGATCTCGGCTTCGGAGAGGAGCGGGAGACGCTCGGCCCCGCCGATCCGATCGGCGACGCGCTGAAGGAACGGCTGCTCCTCCAGCACGGCGGTTTCCGGATGCCCCATCAGCATCGTATCGAGCAGGGTGGTCCCCGATCGCGGGAAGCCGAACAGGAAGGCCGGATCGGGCCGCGCCTCCGTCCCGCGCCGCGCCGGGGCGGGCCAGCTCCGATACCAGTCCGCCGTGGTGATCCGGCTGAGCGCCGTAACCGTCGAACGCAGATCGCGCGCCTCCTCCTCGGCCTCGGGCGAGGCGGCAAGCACCAGCTCGTTCATGCGGGTGAAGGCGGCGAAGGCGGTCTCCGCGTCCCCCATCTGGTCCGCGATCTCGCCGATCGTCTGGGCGCGGAGAGGATCGTCATCCTCGTCGGCCCGAACCGCGGCAAGCGCTTCCTCCAGCCTGCCTCGCCTCCGCAGCAGACGCGCCCGGATCAGCGTCAGCGAAGGATCGCGGACGCCGCGCGCGTCCGCCCCGTCAAGCAGCGCCTCCAGCTCGTCGAGCCGATTGGCGCGTTCGAGCATGTCGCCCAACGCCGCGAGCGCGGGCGCGTGATCGGGCGCGAGCGCGAGCGCGCGGCGGATCGCCGCCTCCCCGCGATCGAAGGCCGAAAGCAGCACTTCCACGCGGCTGAGCTCGACGGGGATGGCGGGATCGGCCGGATCGAGCGCCTCGGCGGCGACAAGCGCGTCGCGCGCCTCGCCGAGCCGTTCGAGCGCGAGCAGCGCCCGTCCGAGCCCCGACTGAGCGGCGGCGAGGCGCGGGCGCAATTGCAGGGCGCGGCGCAACGGATCGAGCGCACCCGCCGCGTCGCCCGATCCGAGGCGGGCCAGTCCCAGCCCCTGCCAGCTTTCGAAATCGGCCGCATCGGCGGCGACCAGCAGGCCGTAAAGCCGGGCCGCCTCGCCCGCATCGTCCTTTCGGCGGCGGGCGTGGGCGCGCAGCCGCAGCAGCTCGCGCCCGATCGGGTGGGCGACATCCTCGCCGCTTCCCGTCAGCGCCTCCACCTCGTCCAGCTCGCCCGCCGAGAGCAAGGCGCGGCCCAGCTCGGCCCTTGCCATCGGATCGCCGGGCGCGAGCGCCAGAGCCGCGCGGAAATGGCCGATCCCGCGCTCCAGCTCCCCTTGCCGGCAGGAGATCGCGCCCAGGAACAGGCGCAGGCCGGGATTGTCGCCTTCAAGCCCGATCGCCTCCTCGCCCGCCGCGATCGCGCCCGCCAGATCGCCCCGGCGGGCCAGATCGAGCGCCGCCCTGCCTCGCTCGCCCGGCCCGCTCATTCCGGCTGCTCGCGGCCGACCAGCAGCTTGTCGACGCGCCGCCCGTCCATATCGACCACCTCGAAGCGCCAGCCGTCATGCGCGAAATGCTCGCCGGTTTCGGGGATATGGCGCAGCAGCGACAGCACGAAGCCGGCGGCGGTGGCGTAGTCGCGGTCTTCCGGCAACTCGATGCCGAGCCGCTTGGCGAGCGCATCGGCGGGAAGGCTGCCCGAGACGAGCAGGCTGCCGTCATCGCGCTCCACCAGATCGGGATCATGCCCCGCCTCGCGATCGGAGGCGAAGCGGCCGGCGATCGCGGCGAGCAGGCTCGCGGGCGTCACCAGCCCGTCGAAATGGCCATATTCGTCATGCACGAGGGCGAGCGGCACCTCCGCGTCGCGCAGCACCTCCAGCGCGTCCATCGCGTCCATGCGATCGGGCACGATCGGGGCGGGCGCCGTCATCGCCCGGAGATCGACCGCGCGCCCGTCGAGCATCGCCGCCAGCAGATCGCGCACCCGCGCCACGCCGATGATCCGATCGACCGATCCTTCCGCCACCGGCAGGCGGCTGTGCGGCGTCTCGCGCACGGTCCGGCGGACTTCCTCCGCGTCCGCGTCGGCGTCGATCCAGTCGACCTCGGTGCGCGGCGTCATCACCTCGCGCACCGGCCGGTCGGCGAGCCGCACCACGCCCGAGATGATCTCGCTCTCGCTCTCCTCGATCACCCCGGCGTTGCGCGCCTCGACGACGATCAGTTGCAGCTCCTCGGCGGTGACGTGGCTCTCGCGCTCGCGCTTCAGGCCGAGCAGGCGGAAGATCAGCGCGCTGGTCCTGTCGAGCAGCCAGACCACCGGCGCGGTGATCCGCGCCAGCCACGCCATCGGCGGGGCGACGATCGCGGCGATCCGCTCGGGCGTGCGCAGCGCGAACTGCTTGGGCACCAGCTCGCCGATGATGAGCGAGACATAGGTGGTCGCCGCGATCACCAGCACGAAGCCGAGCGTCGCCGCCCGATCGGGCCTGAGGCCCAGCAGCGCGAGCCTTTGCCCGACCGGCTGGCTGAGCGCCTCGCCCGAATAGGCGCCCGACACGATCGCGATCAGGGTGATGCCGATCTGCACGGTGGAAAGGAACTTGCCGGGGTTGGCGCGCAGCCTGAGCGCGATCGCCGCGCCCTTGCGCCCGGCGCGCGCCAGCGCCTCCAGCCGCGCGCCGCGCGACGAGACGATGGCGAGCTCGCTCATCGCGAACAGCCCGTTCAGGACGATGAGCGCGATGATGATGAGCACATCGCCCCAGGGGAAGGGTTGGATCGTTTGCGGCATGACCGGCGTTCCCCTTGCCGTGAAACCTTCGCGCCGACAATGGCGCGCGCTCATCGCGCGTTCAGTCCGGTTGCGGAACATTCACCGTCCGCTCACCTATAAGGGAGCTGTTCGTTCGATACCGGGAGGAAAGACTGTGCCCTTTTCCAGAAAGTTCATCGCCGCCGTTTCCGCGCCCGCGCTGCTCGCCACCGCCGGGTGCGTGACCAACCCGGAGACGGGGCAGCGCCAGCTCTCCAAGGCCGGCATCGGCGCGATCGGCGGCGCGGCCGGCGGCGCGCTGCTCGGCACCCTGGTCGGCGGCCGCCACAGCCGCACCGAGGCGCTGGTCGGCGCGGGGATCGGCGCGCTCGCGGGCGGCGCCGTCGGGGCCTATATGGACAATCAGGAGAAGAAGCTCCGCGCCGAGACGGCGGGGAGCGGCGTCGAGGTCGAGCGGGACGGCGATCAGCTCATCCTGCGCATCCCCTCCGGCATCACCTTCGCCACCAACAGCTACACGATCGAGCCGCCCTTCCAGGCGACGCTCGACAAGGTGGCGCGCACGCTCGCCGATTATCCGCAGACCTTCGTGGACGTGTACGGCTTCACCGATTCGACCGGCACCGACGCGATCAACCAGCCGCTATCGGAGAATCGCGCGCGCTCGGTGGCGGATTACCTGTCCTCGCACGGGGTCAACCCGGCGCGGATCGCCATCCGGGGCTACGGATCGGCCTATCCGGTCGCCTCCAACGCCACCCCCGAAGGCCGCGCCCAGAACCGCCGCGTCGAGATCAAGCTGACCCCGGTGACGCAGCAGGGGATGTAATTCTCAACCGTTCGCCCTGAGGAGGGGCTGAGCCTGTCGAAGCCCCGTCTCGAGGGCAGCCCGCGACGGACCCTTCGAGACGCCATTTCGACAAGCTCAATGGCTCCTCAGGGCGAACGCCATGAAGGTCGAGATTGCACCATTATCGCCGCCCCGCGAAGAAGCCGCGCAGCATCGCCGCCGCCTCGCTCTCGCCCAGGCCGGCGTACACGTCCGGGCGGTGATGGCAGGTGGGCTGGTGGAAGAAGCGCGGGCCGTGCGCCACCGCGCCGCCCTTCCCGTCGGCGGCGGCATAGTAGAGCCGGTCGATCCGGGCGATCGCGATCGCGCCCGCGCACATCGCGCAGGGCTCCAGCGTCACCCACAGATCGCAGCCGTCGAGCCGCCCCGCGCCGAGCGTTGCGCAGGCGGCGCGGATCGCCTCCATCTCGGCATGCGCGGTGGGATCGCCCGAGCGGCGCATCGCGTTTGCGGCGGCCGCGATCACCCCTCCATCACGGGTGACGACGGCCCCCACCGGCACCTCGCCCGCTTCCCCCGCCCGCGCGGCGGCGTCGAGCGCGAGGCGCATGGGATCGGGCAGCGGAAAGGCCATGCCGGCGGCTTAGCCTTCCCGCCGTGACGCGGCAAATCGGCTAGGGAAGCGGCGCGGGCCTAGCGCGGCTTCTGGACGTTGATGGTGGGCGTCTGGACGACGTGATTTTCGCTGCCGACGCTGACATTGGCGGTCTGCACGTTGAACTCGGGCGTCTGGCCGCCCTTCACCTGGACCGTGGGCAGCGCGCCCGGCCGGGTCTGGCTGACATTGATGTAGCCGAGCGCGATCGCGGCGATCAGCAGAATGACGATGATGACCAGCAGCACGAGAATGGCGCGCATGGCGTGAGCTCCCTTCAATCTCGGGCCTCAACGAACCATTACGCCCCCGGTTGCAATCGGCGGAAGCCGGCGGCGGCGAGCGTGGTTGACGCAGCCGCCGCATCTCCGCAAGGCGGAGTCCATGCGCTTCTTCTCGGATAACGCCGCCACCGTCTGTCCGCCCGTGCTGGAGGCGCTGGCGGAAGCCGATCGCGTTGACACCGCCTATGACGGGGACGCCTGGAGCAAGCGGCTGGACGGCGCTTTCTCCGATCTGTTCGGCACGGAATGCGTCGCCTTGTGGGTGACGACGGGAACCGCCGCCAACTGCCTCGCGCTCGCCGCGATGGTTCTGCCGCACGGGAGCGTGCTCTGCCACCGCGAGGCGCACATCAACACCGATGAGGCGGGCGCGCCCGAGTTCTACACCCACGGCGCCAAGCTGATCGCGCTCGACGGCGAAGGCGCGAAGCTCACCCCCGATACGGTCCGCGCCGCGCGCCGCGCGATCCGGGCGGATGTCCACCAGTCCCAGCCGCACGCGCTCTCGATCACCAACGCCACCGAATACGGGCTGGTCTATCGGCCGGACGAGGTGGCGGCGCTGGGCGATGCGGCGCGGGAGATCGGGCTCGGCTTCCACATGGACGGCGCACGCTTCGCCAACGCGATCGCGACGCTCGGCTGCCATCCTGCCGAGGCGACGTGGCGCGCGGGCGTGGACGCGCTTTCCTTCGGCTTCGTCAAGAATGGCGGGCTTTCGGCCGAGGCGCTGGTCTTCTTCCGCAAGGAGCTTGCGCAAGTGGCGCTGGTCCGCCGCAAGCGCGCCGGGCACCTGCTCTCCAAGGGCCGCTATCAGGCCGCGCAGATCCTGGCGATGCTGGAGGCTGATCTGTGGCTCGCCAACGCCCGCGCCGCCAATGCCGGCGCGGCGAAGCTCGCGGAAGCCGCGGGCGATCGGCTGGTGCTGCCGGTCGAGGCGAACGAGCTGTTCCTGCGCCTCTCCCCGCCGGAAGCGGCCGCCTTGCGGGCGCGCGGCTTCGATTTCTACGATTGGGGCGAAGGCGAGGCGCGGCTGGTGGTCTCCTGGGATCAGCCGAAGGCGGAGATCGACGCGCTCGCCGAGGCGATCCGGGCCTTGCCTTCCCGCATCTGACGGCGACGGCGGCTCAGCGCCCCTGCGGCGCGGGGGAGCGCTTCGCATCTCCCGCCTGCGCGCCGGTGTCGTCGAGCTCCCTGGCGGCGGCCTGACCCGCCGCGCTGCGGGGATCGGCGGCCTTGGCGCGGGCCCATTGGGCGCGGGCGTCGCCGATATGGCCCTGGGCGGCGGCGATATTGCCCGCTTCATAGAGCACCGCCGCCTCGTCGGGCGCGCGCAGCGCCGCCTCCTTGATGTCCGCGGCGGCGCGGGTCATGTCGCCCATCCGCCGGGCGAGCGTCGCCGAGAGCAGCCAGGCCATCGGATCGGCCTGGATCAGGGGCAGCGCGACGTCGATGTCGGCGCGGGCCGAAGCGTCATCGTTCAGCGCCACCTCGGCGCGGGCGCGATCGAGCAGCGCCTCGCCCTTCACCGGCCCTTCGAATCCCGGCGCCGCCATCGCCTTGTCGAACGCCGCCCTGGCGCCCGCCGCATCGCCGGCGGCGAGCGCGGCGTTGCCCGCCGAGGTCCACAGCGTCGAGGCGCGGGCGTCATGGGTCTGCTCGGCGAGGGAGGCTCCGGCGGTGAAGGCGTCCACCGCGCCCTGCCATTCCCCCTTCGCCGATCGCGCGATGCCGAGGCATTGCGCGGCGAGCACGCCGCCGCCCTGGCCCGCCCATGCCGCCGCCATCTTCTCGGCCCCCTGGGGATTGCTGTCGCTCTCCTTCACGCAGGCGTCGAAGCGCGCCTGAGGCGTGCGCGGATCGGCCGGACCGGCGGCGGCGAGCAGTGAGGCGAGAATCAGGATCACAGGCTCTCCATCAGCGCATCCAGCGTGCGCGTGAGCAGGGCGATGTCCTGCGGGCGCGACAGGCGATGATCGCCGTCCTTGACGAGGATCGTCTGCACGTCCGCTGAACGCACGAGCTGGGCGATGCGGGCCGAAACCGAGGCGGGCACGCTTCTATCCGCCTCGCCGTGGATCAGCCGCACCGGGCCATCGAAGGCGATGGGCGCGTGGAGCAGGCGAAGCGCCTCGGCCGATTGCCAGAAGGCGCGGGTCATCACCTCCGGCTCGCCATGGGGGGTCGGCTTCTCCAGCCGCCCTTCGCGCAGGATCACCATCTTCTCGTCCTGGGTGAAGCCCCAGTCGCTGAAATCGGGCGCGGCGGCGAGGCCGAGGAGCGCGCGCACCCGATCCGGCCGCGCGACCGCCAGCAGCAGCATCAGCCAGCCCCCCGCCGAGGAGCCGACCAGCACCAGATCGCCCTCGCTCGCGTCGATCATCGCCAGCGCATCGTCGCGGAAGCGGGCGAGCGTGGCGGCTTGCGCATCGCCCTCGCTCTCCCCCGTGCCCGAATAATCGAAGCGCAGCATGGCGCGGCCGGTGCGCGCCGCCCATTGATCGAGGGCGGTCGCCTTCGATCCCAGCATGTCCGAAGGATAGCCGGGCAGGAACAGGATGGCGGGCGCGCGCCCGTCCCGCAGCCGATAGGCGAGGCGCGGTCCATCCTCGCGTTCGAGAAAATGGGGCGGCTCGGGCGTCGTCATGCGCCGGTTCCTGCTACGTCGCGCGTTCGAGGTCCAGCGCCGTCTCTCCGGCGGCCGCATCGCGCGCCGCCTCCCACTTGGCGATCACCGCGGCGGCGACGCCGTTGCCGATGACGTTGGTGCCCGAACGCCCCATGTCGAGGAACTGATCGACCGCGAGGATCAGCAGCAGCCCCGCCTCGGGAATGCCGAAATGGCCCATCACGGCGGCGATCACCACCAGGCTGGCGCGCGGCACGCCCGCCATGCCCTTGGACGTCACCATCAGGATCAGCACCATCAGGATCTGCTGCCCGGCGGGCAGATGGATGCCGTAGGCCTGCGCGATGAACAGCGTCGCGAAGGTCATGTAGATCATCGAACCGTCGAGATTGAAGCTGTAGCCGATCGGCAGCACGAAGCTGGCGATGCGGCGCGGCACCCCATAGTCCTCCAGCGCTTCCAGCAGGCGCGGATAGGCGGCTTCGGAAGACGCGGTGGAGAAGGCGAGCAGCGCGGGCGCGCGGCTGACGCGCACCAGATCGCGCGCCCGCCTCCCCAGCATGACGAAGGCGACCGCGATCAGCAGCCCCCAGAAGATCGCCAGCGTCAGATAGAAGCCGCCGACGAAGCGCCCGAAGGTGATGAGGATGCCCGCGCCGTTGATCGCGACGGCATGGGCGATGGCGGCGAACACCGCGATCGGCGCGGCGCGCATCACATAGTCCGTCACCTGCAGCATCACGGAGACGAGCGAATCGATGCCGCGCACCAGCGGCTTGCCCCTCTCCCCGATCGCGGTGAGCGCGACGCCGAAGAACAGAGCGAACACCACGATCGGCAGGATGTCGTTCTCCGCCATCGCCTGGAAGGCGGATTGCGGCACGATATGGACGAGGAAATCGTGCAGGTTGAAGGCGGAAGCGTCCAGCCCCGGATTGTCGGCCAGCGGCGGCAGCGCCAGCCCGGTATGCGCGCCGGGCTGGAGCAGGTTGACCATGACGAGCCCGATGCTGAGCGAGATCAGGCTCGCGCCCACGAACCAGCCCAGGGTGCGCGCGCCGATCCGACCCAGCGCGGCGGTGTCGCCCATATGCGCCACGCCCGCCACCAAAGTCGCGAACACCAGCGGCGCGATGATCATCTTGATGAGGCGCAGGAACAGATCGGTCGGGATGGTGAGATAGGCGGACCACGCCTTGAGTTCGGCCGGATCGGGGATCGCCGCGCGCATCGCGAGCCCGGCGACGATGCCGAGCAGCATTCCGATCAGGATATAGAGGGTCAGGCGCTTGGCCACACAGGCTCCGTTCACGGTTGGATTCGCGCGCGACAAGAGGCGAGGCGGTGCGCCCGGTCAAGCGGGCAGGGGAATCATGCAGCCGAAAGGCTCGGGCGGCCGTGGACCCCGGAACACGTCCGGGGTGACGGGAAGCTCGATGGGATATTGTCTCATTGATCGCGGGGATCAGGGGTAGCGCACCGGCCTGGGATCGTCGGGCAGCGGGATCCATTCGCTTTCCTCCGGCACATGCGGGAAGCGGTTCTCGCGCCAGTCCCGCCTGGCCTGCTCGATGCGCTCGGGGCGGCTGGAGACGAAGTTCCAGTAGATGGCGCGCTTCTCGCCGAAGGGCTCGCCGCCGGCGAGCATGACCCGCGCCGGGCCGCCCTCCGCCGTCAGCACCAGCTCCGCGCCCGGCTTGAGCAGCACCAGTTCGTTCGTCTCGAACCGGCCCTGCTGGCCCTCCACCGCGATCGCGCCCGCTATGACGTAGATCGCGCGCTCGATATGTTCGACGGGCGGCCGGTAGCGCGCGCCCGGCTCCAGGCGGATGTCGGCATAGATCATGTCCGAAAGGGTCGGCACGGGCGAGGCGAGGCCGTGCGCCGTCCCGGCGATCAGCGTCAGCGCCACGCCTTCTGCTTCGGTGGAGGGGATTTCCGCCGCCTTGTGGTGCGAGAAGCCCGGATCGCTCTCCTCATGCCGTTCGGGCAGCGCCACCCAGGTCTGGATGCCGAACAGCGCGCCGCCCTGCGCCCGCACGTCCGGGCCGGTGCGCTCGGAATGGACGATGCCGCGCCCGGCCGTCATCCAGTTGACCTCGCCCGGCCGGATCGGCTGCACCGAGCCCAGGCTGTCGCGGTGCAGGATCTCGCCTTCGAGCAGATAAGTGACGGTGGCGAGGCCGATATGGGGGTGCGGGCGCACGTCCAGCCCCTCGCCGGGGCCGAACGCCACCGGCCCCATCTGATCGAAGAAGATGAAGGGGCCGACCATGCGCCGGTGCGGCGAGGGCAGCGCGCGGCGCACCGTGAAGCCGTCGCCGAGATCGCGCAGCGGCGGCAGGATCACCATCTCGACGCCTTCCGCATCCGATGCGCGCATGGTCATGCTCTTCCTCCCTATCCCGTTCGCCCCGAGTGTCTTCGAGTGGCCCTGGCTTCGCTCGACAATGTGCCTCGACTTCGCTCGGCACGAACGGCTTTCTGTCTTAAATGGTATCGACCAGCACCAGCTCGCTGTCCTCGAGCGCGGTGACGGTGAACGCATCGAGATCGGCGATGGCCGCGCCGTCGCGGGCGTTGACGCGCACGCCGTCCACCTCCACCGCGCCGGTGGCGGGCACCAGATAGGCGCGCCGCTCCTTGCCGAGCGTATAGGTGACGCTCTCGCCCGCCTGCAATGTCGCGCCGAGCACGCGGGCGTCGGTGCGGATCGGCAGCGCGTCGCCGTCCTCCGCGAAGCCCGAGGCGAGCGTCACGAACCGGCCGGCGCGATCGCCCCTGGGGAAGGGCCGCGCGCCCCAGCCGGGCTTCCCGCCGGTCCGGGTCGGCTCGATCCAGATCTGGAACAGCGTGGTGGGCTCATCCTCCAGATTATATTCGGAATGCGCGATGCCTGCGCCCGCCGACATGACCTGCACGTCTCCGGCGGCGGTGCGGCCGCTGTTGCCGAGGCTGTCCTGGTGCGTGATCGCGCCGGTGCGGACATAGGTGATGATCTCCATATCGCGATGCGGATGGGGCGGAAAGCCGCTCCTCGGCCCGATGGTGTCGTCGTTCCAGACGCGCAGCTTGCCCCAGCCCATGCGGGCGGGATCATGATAGCCGGCGAAGGAGAAATGGTGGTGCGCATCCAGCCAGCCGTGGTTGGCGGCGCCGATGCCCTGGAAGGGACGAAGCTCGATCATGGCAGTCTCCTGTGGGCTCACGAAGCCCGTTCGCCGCTTCATGTAGGCTCGGTGCATAGTTCCATGAAGTGCGATAAAAATGCGCGAACCATTCGATAATCTGGAATAGTTGCGGCCTCGGCGTCTCCTCCCGCGTTTACGGCGGATTAAGAACGCGGCCAGCGCGGGTTCAGAGCCGTGGGCGCAGGATGCGA
>DASSTK010000362.1:0-14251 GCA_035707945.1 Sphingomonas sp. | reverse complement strand
GGCAGCTACAGCCGCGAAGCCATCGTGACGCGGGTGAACGCGGACCTCGCCAACGGGCTCGGCAACCTCGCCCAGCGCTGCCTCTCGATGATCGCCAAGCAATGCGGCGGCGTGCTGCCGGAGGCGGGCGGCGAGGCCGATCCGGAGTCGACCGCCGGCATCCTCGAGCGCATGGCGACGGCGATGGACGAGCTGGCGCTGAACCGCGCGCTGGAGATCGCGTGGGAGGGGGTGGGCGAGGCCAACCGCTGGTTCGCCGACCGCGCGCCATGGGCGCTCCGCAAGACCGATCCCCGGGCGGCCGACGCCGTACTCTACTGGACGGCCGAAACAGTGCGGCGGCTCGCGATCCTGGTGCGCTGGGCGATCCCGGCGAGCGCGGACAAGCTGCTCGACCAGCTCGGCGTGGCGGCCGATGCGCGCGATTTCGCGGCGCTGGATGCGCCGCTCGTGGCGGGGACCATTCTGCCGGCGCCCCAAGGCGTGTTCCCGCGGCTGGAGCTGGCGGCGGAGGCATGATGATCGGTGCTCCTGCGAAAGCAGGAGCCCAAAGCTTCAAACGCAACGCCCGCCGCCCTGCGCTCCCATATTCGCAGGAGCATGGTTTTCTTTCTCGGCACGCCAGCCTATCTGCGGGGCCATGCTCGTCGACAGCCATTGTCATCTGAACTACCCCAAGCTCGTCGAACGCCAGGCCGAAGTGCTCGAAAATGCGCGCGCGGCCGGCGTGACGGGGATGCTCAACATTTCCACGCGCGAGCGGGAATGGAGCGAGATCGTCGCCACCGCCGAGCGGGAGGCGGACGTATGGGCCTCGATCGGCATCCATCCGCACGAGGCGGACGAGCATCCGGATGTCGGCGCCGCCAGGCTGATCGCCGCCGCGGCGCATCCAAGGGTGATCGGCATCGGCGAGACGGGGCTCGACTATTATTATGATCACAGCGACCGCACCCGCCAGCAGGCCGGCTTCCGCGCGCATATCGCCGCCGCGCGCGAGACGGGATTGCCGCTCATCGTCCATACCCGCGACGCCGAAGCCGACACTTACGCGATTCTGGCGGAGGAGATGGGGAAGGGCGGCTTCCCCGCGCTGATCCACTGCTTCACCGCCAGCGCGGATTTCGCCGGGAAGGCGCTGGCGCTGGGGCTTTCGATCTCGATCTCCGGCATCGTCACCTTCAAGAACGCCCGGGATTTGCAGGATGTCGCCCGCACCATTCCCAGGGAGCGGCTGCTGATCGAGACCGACTCGCCCTTCCTCGCGCCGACGCCGCACCGTGGCAAGCCGTGCGAGCCGGCGTTCGTGGCGGACACCGCCCGCTTCCTGGCGGCCTTGCGCGATGAATCGCCCGAGGAGCTGATGGAATATACCGCCCGCAACTTCTTCGATCTGTTCACGAAAGCGCGGGCATGAGGATCAGGCTGCTGGGATCGGGCACCTCCTCGGGCGTGCCGCGGATCGGCAATGACTGGGGCGCTTGCGACCCCAACGAGCCCAAGAACCGCCGCCGCCGCGCCTCGCTGATCGTCGAGACGGACGAGGTGCGCGTGCTGGTCGACACCTCGCCGGATTTGCGCGAGCAGCTTCTCGATGCGCGCGCCAGCCGCTTCGACGCGGTGATCTGGACGCATGACCATGCCGACCACACCCACGGCATCGACGACCTGCGCCAGATCGTGATCCTGAACCGCGCGGCGGTGGAAGGCTATGCGCGCCCGCACACGCTGGCCTCCATGCGGACCCGCTTCGGCTACGCCTTCGAGGGCAAGGACGGCTATCCGCCGACGGTGCGCGGCCATGACCTGCCCGACGATTTCATGGTGGGCGACCTGCGCATCCGCACGGTCGATCAGCCGCACGGCGCGATCAGCTCGGCCGGCCTGCGGTTCGACTGGGGCGGCTATTCGGCGGCCTACGCCACCGATTTCAACGGGCTGACCGACGAGATGGCCGCGCTCTATAAGGGCGTGAACGTCTGGATTCTCGACGCGCTGCGCAAGCGGCCGCATCCGACGCACCCCAATCTCGATCAGGCGCTCGGCTGGATCGCGCGGCTGAAGCCGGGCATGGCGGTGCTGATGCACATGGACAATTCGATGGATTACGCCAGCCTCAAGGCCGAGCTGCCCGATCATGTCGAGCCGGGCTATGACGGCATGGAGCTGGACTTCGGATGAGCGACGGCGGCGCCATCAGCCTGATCTGGATCCTGGGCTGCATGGTGCTGGTGGGCAGCGCGCTCCTGGCGCGGCGGCGCTGGGGCGGACAGCGGCTGTGGCCGATGGCGCTGGCGTGGATCGCGATCTTCGCCGTGCTGTTCCTGATGGCGCACTGGATCGATACGCGGGGGTGAGGCCCCTGCCGCATGGATCAGGATTTTACATAATGTATATTATCAGACTGACAGAGGTGGCGTGAGCAGGGGCCCCTCGATCCCCCTCGCGGCTTCTCCCGGCGCTTCGCGAGAGCCGGGCGAAGCGCGGCGCCCGGACCAAAGCGGCGCGACGGCGGCGGACGCATCGCCCCTGGCCGCGACTTCGGAGAGCCCGCGCGATCCCGGCGCGGCGATCGAGCGGCTCGCCGCGATCATGGCGCGGCTGCGCGATCCGGCGGACGGCTGCCCGTGGGATGTGGCGCAGGATTTCGCCTCGATCGCGCCCTACACGATCGAGGAAGCCTATGAGGTGGCGGACGCGATCGCGCGGCATGACATGGCGCACCTCAAGGATGAACTCGGCGATCTCCAGCTCCAGATCGTGTTCCACGCGTGCATGGCCGAGGAAGCCGGCCACTTCGCGCTCGCCGACGTGATCGGGGCGATCAGCGACAAGATGGTGCGCCGCCACCCGCATGTGTTCGGCGACGGCGCGCCCGGCCCCGGCTGGGAAGCGATCAAGGCGGCCGAACGCGCCGAGAAGCAGGAGCATGGCGCACTCGCCGGCGTGGCGCTGGGGCTGCCCGCCCTCGCCCGCGCCGAGAAGCTCCAGAAACGCGCCGCCCGCGTCGGCTTCGACTGGCCGGACGCCGAAGGCCCGCGCGCCAAGGTGATCGAGGAGATGGACGAGATCGCCGCCGCCGCCGACGATGCCGAACGCGCGGCCGAGTTCGGCGACCTGCTGTTCGCGCTGGTCAACTGGGGCCGCCATCTCGGCATCGACGCCGAAGCCGCGCTGCGCGCCGCCAACGCCAAGTTCGAACGTCGCTTCGCCGCGATGGAGGCGAAGGCCGGAGACGCTTTCGCCGCGCTCGATCTCGACGCCAAGGAGGAATTGTGGCGGGCGGTGAAGGGGGAAGGATTGTGAGAGCAAGGCAGGATTGTTGCGTAAGGCGTTGATTCCTGTCTCCCGCTCGTCATTCAGCGCTTGGCGAAGGAGTTAGGTCCGCGTTCGCGGGGGACGGCGGGTCGGGGAAGCGCGGGCTGTTGGAAATGCGGGCATGACTGTGCCGCTGCTGAAGGCAGGAAGATACGGCCGGCGCGTCCTTGCCACGAGCACCCGGGCCGGACGACTTGGATATACGCAAGAGGTCTCACGTCTTGCGTCCGGACTTGGCGCCGCCGACTGTTCCGTTCTCCGGGCGGACGCTAATCCCCCCTCATTGGATGGCTGGAACGGCTGAGTCGTCGTCGACGGCAATGGTGCGAAGCTTCGTCTGAGAATACCGGATGACTTCGCGCCGGCCGCCCGGCCCCTCCCCGATCGCTCGGACAAGAGCCGGATCCTCGCCCTTTCCTCTTTGGCCAGAAGCGAAAGGACGCGGGCATGCATAACCCATATGGTTCTATTTGTCAAGGGTGTTCCCTGGCCGTTCCGCCTGCCCGCCATCCGCTCCATCGCCGGCGCGCATCGCCGACACCGATTTCCGGCCGCGATCCACGCGCACCGACTGCACGCCGGGAAACCGCCTGAGCCGCTCCGCGCCCTCGCGGATATCCGACTGTGAGACGCGCACGAGCAGGATCGCCGTTTCCTCCATATCCTCGCCGGCCGGCGTGACGATCACCCGCTTGATCTGGCCGCCGCGCACCTTCAGCGCCTTCTTGGCGCCATCGATCGGCAGCGCCCCGCGCTCGGCCTTGATCCGGATCGCGCAGCTCTGAACGCGAGCGCGATAGACTTCCTCCAGCGGCTTGAGGCCGGCGAGGATGAGCAGGATCAGCACGGTGGAGACGATCGCGGCGAAGAACAGGCCGCCGCCGGCCGCCAGCCCCAGCGCGGCCACCGCCCAGATGCTCGCCGCCGTCGTCATGCCGCGCACCGCCTGCCCGCGCAGCAGGATCGCGCCCGCGCCGAGGAAGCCGATGCCGGACACCACCTGCGCGGCGATCCGCGAAGGATCGAGGATGACGTGCGGCATCAGCGTCGCGTGCTGGAAGCCGTAGGCCGAGACGATCATCACCAGGCACGCGCCGACGCTGACCAGCATGTGCGTGCGGATGCCGGCCGACCACATCAGCCGCTCCCGCTCGAACCCGATCGCGCTGCCCAGCAACGCCGCGACGGCGAGGCGGAGGACGATGTCGCCGTAGGAGATCATGGAAGAAGAACCGGAGCGGCGGGCGGGCGTTCCCGGCGAAGGGGAACGGCGGGATGCGGGGGCGGTTATAGCGATCGTGCCCCCTGCCCTGAGCCTGCCCGACAAGGCGACCGCGCCTTTCCGCCCCGCGGCGGTGGAGGGCAGCATCGCCGTGTCGACGGCGGCGGGATCGCGGTGGCGACGGGGCTTGCGCTTCGTCGGGCCGGGGCTGCTGGTCGCGGTCGGCTATATGGACCCGGGCAACTGGGCGACGGACATCGCCGCCGGATCGGGCTTCGGCTTCGATCTTCTGTTCGTTGTCCTGTTCTCAAGCGTGGCCGCCATGCTGTTGCAATCGCTGGCGTTGCGGCTGGGCATCGCCTCCGGCCTCGATCTCGCGCAGGCGTGCCGGGCGCGCTATTCGCGGGGCGTCTCGCTCGGCCTGTGGGCGCTGGCGGAACTCGCCATCCTCGCCACCGATATCGCCGAGGTGCTGGGCGGCGCGCTGGCGATCAAGCTGCTGATCGGCCTGCCCCTGTGGGCGGGCGTGCTGCTGACCGGCTTCGACATGCTGCTGGTGCTGGGCCTGAAGGGGCGCGGCTTCCGGCAGGTGGAGGCGATCATCGCCGCGCTGATCGGCACCATCGCGCTCTGCTTCCTGATCGAACTCGTCATCGTGCCGCCGGACGGGGCGGCGCTCGCCGCCGGGCTGCTGCCGGACGTGACCCGCCTCGCCCGACCGGGCGCGCTGGCGGTGGCGATCGGCATCGTCGGCGCGACGGTGATGCCGCACAATCTCTATCTCCACAGCGCGATCGTGCGCACCCGCGCCATTCCGGAAGACGAGGCGGGCAAGCGCGCGGCGATCCGGCTCGCCAACTGGGATTCGGCCGCCGCGCTGCTGATCGCGGGCGTCATCAACGGCGCGATCCTGACGCTCGCCGCGCAGGCCTTCCACATGACCGGGCACGGCGCGGTGACGACGATCGACGGGGCCTACCGGCTGCTCGATCCGATCACCGGCGCGGGCGCGGCGGTGCTGTTCTTCGGCATCGCCCTGCTCGCCTCCGGCCAGAGCAGCACCTTCACCGGCACCATCGCGGGCCAGGTGGTGCTGGAAGGCTTCCTCGATCTGCGCATCCCCTGCTGGCTGCGGCGGCTCATCACCCGCGCGATCGCGATCCTGCCTGCGCTCGCCGGCGTGCTGATCTGGAGCGACGAGGGGGTCGGCCCGCTGCTGGTGCTGACCCAGATCCTGCTTTCGCTCCAGCTTCCCTTCGCCGTGTGGCCCCTGATCCGCGCGAGCGGCGATCCCGCGCTGATGGGCGCGCTGCCCGCCCCGCGCCGGATTCGCGCGCTCGCCTGGATCATCTTCGCCGCCATCGTCGGCGCGAATCTGTGGCTGATCGGCACGTTCTTCGGCTGACCATTGGCGAGCGCGGGGCCGAAGCCTATGGACGCTGCAATGAACGTATCGGATCTGCGTGTCGCCCTGTTCAGCGGCAACTATAATTATGTGCGCGACGGCGCGAACCAGGCGCTCAACCGGCTGGTCGCCTATCTGCTGCGCCAGGGCGCGGCGGTGCGCGTCTATTCGCCGACGGTGAAGCACCCGGCGTTCGAGCCGACCGGCGATCTGGTGAGCGTGCCGGCGATCCCGCTGCCCGGCCGCGCCGAATATCGCGCGCCGATCATCCTCACGCCGCGTGTGAAGAAAGACATCCACGCCTTCAATCCCAACATCATCCATGTCGCGAGCCCCGAGGTGCTGGGCCATGCCGCGCTGCGCTTCGCCCGGCACAACCGGCTGCCGGCTGTCGCCTCCGTCCACACCCGGTTCGAGACCTATCCGCGCTATTACGGCCTCGCTTTCATGGAGCCCCTGGTGGAGGCGATGCTGCGGCGCTTCTACCGCCGCTGCGACGCGATCTTCGCGCCTTCGGAATCCATGGCGCAACTGCTGCGCGATCAGCGGATGAACTATGATGTCGGCATCTGGTCGCGCGGGGTGGAGCGCGACGTGTTCGCGCCCGAGCGGCGCGACATGGGCTGGCGGCGCGTGCTCGGCATCGCCGACAAGGAGGTGGCGATCGGCTTCGTCGGCCGGCTGGTGATGGAGAAGGGGCTCGACGTCTTTTCCGAGGCGATCGACCTGCTCGCGCGGCGCGGCGTGAAGCATCGCGTGCTGGTGGTGGGCGACGGGCCGGCGCGCGAATGGTTCGAGAAGCGATTGCCGGACAGCGCCGTGTTCGCCGGCTTCCAGCGCGGTCCCGATCTCGGCCGCGCCGTCGCCTCGATGGACATGCTGTTCAACCCCTCCGTCACCGAGACGTTCGGCAACGTGACGCTGGAGGCGATGGCGGCCGGAATCCCGGTGGTGGCGGCGGATGCGACCGGCAGCCGCAGCCTGGTCGACGAGGGCGTGACCGGGCGGCTGGTGCGCCCCGGCGCGGTCGTCGCCTTCGCCGACGCCCTGGCGGCCTATGCGCTCGATCCCGAGGCGCGCCGCGCCGCCGGGACGGCCGGGCGCGAGGCGAGCGCGGCCTATGAATGGGACACGGTCAACCAGGTTCTGGTCGACGCCTATCTGCGGATCGAGCGCCAGCGCCAAAGCGGCGCGCGCGTTCCCGGCCCCATTGCGCCGAGACCGGGGATCGAGCGGCCGCGTTAGCTTTCCGGGGGTGCGGACTCTTCGGCCGCTTCCCACCTGAAGGGCAGCGGCGCCTCGCGGAAGGCGAAGCGATCGAGGTGGCGGGCGAGGACGCCCTGCATGCGTTCGAGCGTTTCGGCGTCCGGCGCGTCGAGGCGGGCGGTGAGCGCCCCCTCGCCCGCCTCCAACCGCGCCACCGTGCCGCCGGTAAAGCGGATCACGGCGTGGGCGGCGTCGAACTCGACCTCGAACTTGTGCGACCAGTGCTTGGCAAGCTGCTGAATATAGCGGCCGGCGTGTGGAGTCGGAACCGTGGCGATGCTGCCGTGGGTCATGCTGTCTTCCTGTTCTTCGGTCAGCCTGCGGCGGAGAAGCTCGAGGCGCGTCACAGCCGCTCGATCTTCTGCGCCGCCTCGTCGATCAGCGCGACGACGGCCTGGAGGGTTTCCTTGTCCACCTCCTCGCGGCCGAGCTTGTGGCGGAGCACGATCTTGAGGTTGTGCATCGCGCGGCGGATCGAGGCGCCTTCGGTGCGCTCACGCATCTCGCCCAGCGTATCGAGCCGGGCCATCAGCGCGGCGATCTCCTCGGCGCGCTCGTCGAGCAGGCGGCGGCCCTCGTCGGTGACGGCGAAGACCTTGCGGTTGCCCTCGCTCGGCCCTTCCTCGATCTGGCCCATGTCGCCCAGCATGGTGAGCGAGGGATAGACGACGCCCGGGCTCGGCGCATAGGCGCCGCCGGTGCGCTCCTCGATCGCGCGGATCAGATCATAGCCGTGGCGGGGCTGATCGCCGATCAGGCGGAGCAGGACGAGGCGCAGCTCGCCCCCGTCGAACAGCCGGCGGCGGCCCCCGCCCCGGCCTTCCTCGCGATCCATGCTCCAGGCGAACTCGAACGGCCCGCGCCGAAAGCCGCCGCGCATGGCGTGCCGGCCGTGGTGGGAGTGATCGTGGTGGGGGTGGTGGAATGCGTGTCGCATAGAGGGTATGTCCTTTCTGAGTCGGTCTTAGATATATCTAAGTAAGACGAAGGGCAATCCTCCTATCCGCCACCCCGGCAAGCCGGGATCTCCTAAAGCGGAGGGCCGGCGCTGCCGCACGAGATGCCGGCTTGCGCCGGCATGACGGAAGAGAGAGCGAAGGGGACAGATGCGGAACTCTCCGCGATCGCCTATATCCGCGGCATGGCCGACCTTTTCGCCGACGCCTCAGCCCCCTCCGCTCCGCTTCCCGCCGAGGGCGCGCCGCTCGCCGATCGGCTGCGGCCGCGCGCGCTCTCCGAGGTGGTCGGGCAGGAGCATCTGACCGGGCCGGAGGGCGCGATCGGGCGGATGGTGGCGGCGGGGCGGCTCTCCTCGATGATCCTGTGGGGGCCGCCCGGCACCGGCAAGACCACCATCGCGCGGCTGCTGGCGGACGCGGTGGGGCTGCGCTTCGTCGCCATCTCGGCGGTGTTCTCGGGCGTCGCGGACCTGAAGAAAGTGTTCGCCGAGGCGCGCGACCATGCCCGCACCGGCGCGCGCACCCTGCTGTTCGTGGACGAAATCCACCGCTTCAACCGCGCCCAGCAGGACGGCTTCCTCCCCTATGTGGAGGACGGAACGGTGATCCTGGTGGGGGCGACCACCGAGAATCCCTCCTTCGAGCTCAACGCCGCGCTGCTCTCCCGCGCGCAGGTGCTGATCCTCAACCGGCTGGACAGCGGCGCGCTCGGCGAACTCATCAACCGCGCCGAGCAGATGGAGGGTCGCCCCCTCCCCGTCACGCCGGAGGCGCGCGCGGCGCTGATCGCGTCGGCCGACGGCGACGGGCGCTTCCTGCTCAACCAGGTGGAGACGCTGTTCTCGGTGGAGATCGCCGAGCCGCTCGATCCCGCCGGGCTCGCCGCGCTGCTCCACCGGCGCGTGGCGGTGTACGACAAGGATCGGGAGGGGCACTACAATCTCATCTCCGCGCTCCACAAGGCGGTGCGCGGATCGGACCCGCAGGCCGCGCTCTACTATCTCGCGCGGATGCTGGTGGCGGGCGAGGAGCCGCTCTATCTCGCGCGGCGGCTGGTGCGGATGGCGATCGAGGATATCGGCCTCGCCGATCCGCAGGCGCTGGCGCAGTGCCTCGCCGCCAAGGACTGCTATGATTTCCTGGGCTCGCCGGAGGGCGAACTGGCGCTGGCGCAGGCGTGCCTCTATGTCGCGACCGCGCCCAAATCCAACGCCGGCTACAAGGCGTTCGGCGCGGCGAAGCGGACGGCGAAGGAAACCGGATCGCTGATGCCGCCGAAGAACATCCTCAACGCTCCCACCAAGCTGATGAAGCGCATCGGCTACGGCAAGGGCTACCAGTACGACCATGACGCCGAGGAGGCTTTCTCCGGCGACAATTACTGGCCCGAGGAGATGACGCCGCAGAGCTTCTACACGCCCACCGAGCGCGGCTTCGAGAAGCGGATCGCCGAGCGGCTGGCCTATTGGGAGGAACTGCGGAAGGCGAAGCGGGGCGAGGGCGGCTGAAGCAGCGTGCGTCTATCGGAACCGTTACCGTTCGCCCTGAGGAGCCATTGAGCCCCTCCTCAGCGCGAACGGATCAGATTTCACGCACGATGCTCGAAGCAGCCTCAACATACCCTCACGGAGCCGTGCTTCCGCGAAAGCAGGAGGCCTGGCCCGGGCGTGAACTGGGCGCCTGCTTTCGCAGGAGCACTGTTGGGTCAGGCCATCGCCTCCACCCGCGCCGGCGCGGCCTTCCCTCGCCGGGCCGCCTTCCACACCAGCAGCAGCGAGAGGGCGGCGGAGAGGAGGCGGAGCGCGTTGCCGGTCCAGCCCGTGCCCATGCTGTCCGGCGGGGTGAAGACCACCCAGGCGGCGTTCATCGAGACGTGCATCACCAGGCCGCACCAGATGGTATAGCCGTCCATCGCGTCGAGAATGGCGAACACCGCCCCGCCCAGCGCGGTGATGAAAAATATCTGCAGGGCGGCCCCGCCTCCTCCGCCCGCGCCGTACCAGTGGACCAGCCCGAAGCCGATCGCCTGCACCGCGACCGCCAGGCCCATCGGCCAGCGCAGGCCGCGCCGCGTCAACACGAAGCCGAAGCCGCGGAAGGCGATCTCCTCGGCCAGCGGAAAGGCGAAGGCGAGCATGACGAGATCGAGCCACGACCAGTCCGTCGCCGGCTTGCCCAGCGCGGCCACGCCGATCCAGAAAGGCAAGGTCGCGATCGCGGTGAGCACAGGCGCGCGCCAGCCGTTGAAGCGGAGCCCGAGATCGCGCGCCAGCTCCGCCGGCCGCCGCAGCAGAAGCAGCGCGCCCGCCGCGACGATCAGGACGGCGAGCAGATTATCCAGCCCCGATCCGCCGTAGCGGACGGGAAACCCCGGTATCGGCAGACCGATCGCTTTCGCGAAATCCCGTATCTCCTGCGAAAGCAGCAGGATCAGGATCACCGCCGCTCCGGCCGCGACGGGTTTCCAGACGATGCGCCTCATCACGCGCCCCTCCCCTTTTCTTCCAGACTGTATTAGGTCAACAACACTCCGGCAGGCAAGCGCGCTTGCGGAGAAGGAGCGGCGATTCTAGCCTGCGGAGCGAAGGGGGCTCCCATGCCGGTCGGTTGGAACGAGGCGGTTTCCTATGCGCTGACGCTCGAAGGCGCGGAGCTTTCGAGCCATTACGGCCAGCCCGCGGTCAAGGCCAACGGCCGCGCCTTCCTCAACACGGGCCATGAGCCGGACACCAGCTTCGTGCTGACGCTCGACACCGGCCTGATCGACCTGCTGATGGAAACCAACCCGGCGACCTTCTGGCAGACGCCGCATTACGCCGGCCATCCGGCGGTGCTGGTGCGCTACGACAGCCCCGATCCCGATCTGGTGCGCGAGATGATCGGCCGCGCCCATGACCGCGCGCTGGCGCTGAAGCCGCCGCGTCCGCGCAAGGCCCGCTGAGAGGGGCGCGGGGGCTGGACGGCGGCGCGCGGCTGCCGCATGGACGCGTATGCGAGAAGCCGTGCCGGCTTAGCTCAGTTGGTAGAGCAACCGCCTTGTAAGCGGTAGGTCGACGGTTCGAGTCCGTCAGCCGGCACCAGCATGCGGTCAGGCCCGCCCGCCCCGACCGCTTCTCAGTCGTTCGCCTGCCGGCGCGCGCTATACATGGCGATTCCGTTGAGCAGGCTGGCGGCGATCATCCGGGCGCGGCTGTGCACATGCTCGCGCGCGGCCTCGTCGCCCAGCTCGTCCAGGGTTTGCCCGAAAAGCAGCAGCCAGCGATCGAACAAGGCCCGGTCCAGCCCCGGAATGACCACATGCTTGACCATCGGATTGCCGAGGAACTCGCCCGAGCTGAACAGCACCGAGCGCCAGAAGCGCTTCATCCGATCGAGATGCTCCCCCCAATCCTTCACGCGCGCGTCGAAGATCGGCCCGAGCGCGGAGTCTTCGCGAACGCGCGCGTAAAAATTGTCGACTAGATCGGAGATGAACCTGTCGTCGATACCCAAAGCGAGCGCCTCGCGGCGCTTCGCTTCGCGCGCGGCGAGCGCATGGGGGGACGCGGCATCGGATGAGGGAGCAGCCTGGGACATGCGGATGCTCATAACGCGAATCGGCATTAAAAGAAATATCTAAAATGCTTCTTTTCAGAACCGAAGGCGACGGTGGGACGACGGCGATCGAGAGCAGGCGAAAAATCATGATCGCGCCGCCCGCCCTTCGCCGGTATGAGGCTCCACCTCCGACGCCGGTCGGCGGGCCTCGTTTCGAGTCCGTCGGCCGACTACAGGCACGAGTAGAAGCGCATGGGCTCTCTGGATATGCCGCACGATCACGATCACGATCACGATCACGATCATCAGCACGGACATGGGCACGGGCATAGTCATGGGCATGGTCATGGGCATCACCATGCCCCGGCGAGCTTCGGGACGGCGTTCGCGATCGGCATCCTGCTCAACGGCGGCTTCGTGGCGGTGGAGGCGGCGTTCGGTTTCCTGAGCGGCTCGATGTCGCTGATCGCGGACGCGGGGCACAATCTGGGCGACGTGCTCGGGCTTGCGATCGCCTGGGGCGCGGCCCTGCTCTCGCAGCGGCGGCCGGGCGGGCGCTTCACCTACGGCTTCGGCAGTTCCTCGATCCTGGCGGCGCTGATCAACGCGGTGCTGCTGCTGATCGCGATCGGCGCGATCTCGGTGGAGGCGATCCGGCGGCTGATCCACCCCGAGCCGGTGCCGGGCCTGACGATGATGATCGTGGCGGCCGTCGGCATCCTCATCAACGGCGTCACCGCCCTCCTGTTCGCGCGGGGACGCAAGGATGATCTGAATATCCGCGGCGCCTTCCTCCACATGGTCGCCGATGCGGCGATCTCGGCGGCGGTCGTCGCGGCGGGACTGATCATTCTGGAGACGGGGTGGGCGTGGCTCGATCCGGCGGTCAGCCTCGCGATCGTGCTGGTAATCGGGATCGGCACCTGGGGCCTGCTGCGCGATTCGGTGACGATGAGCCTTCAGGCGGCCCCGCCCGGCATCGAGCCCGAGGATGTCGCCGCCCTGCTCCGCGCCGAACCGGGCGTGGCAGCGATCCACGATCTCCATATCTGGCCGATGAGCACCACCGAGACGGCGCTCACTGTTCACCTGCTGATGCCGACCGGACATCCCGGAGACGCGCGCCTCCTCGCCGTCTCGGCGCGTCTGCGCGAACGCTTCGGCATCGGCCATGCGACGATCCAGATCGAGACCGACGCGGCGACGCTCTGCGCGCTCGCGCCCGACGAAGTGGTCTGACAGAAGGGGAAAGGGTGCGCGTCGCGGGGGGAAGGAGCGACGCGCCGTAGCCCGATGCGCCGGTTGCCAAGGCGAATCCAATATAAGATACGATTGGATCGATATCGAAAGCGAACTGATTCATGGAGCTGCGCCACCTCCGCTATTTCGTTCGCGTGGCGGAAGAGCTGCATTTCGGCCGCGCCGCCGATCTTCTCGGCATATCGCAGCCGCCGCTCAGCCAGCAGATCCGCGCGCTGGAGCTGGAGCTGGGGGTCGATCTGTTCGATCGCACCAGCCGCCGCGTGCGGCTGACCGAGGCGGGGCGGCTGTTCCTGGCCGAAGCGCGGCGCACGCTCGATCAGGCGGCGCATGCGGTGGATATCGCCCGGCGCGTGCAATCCGGCGAGACGGGCGAGCTCGCCATCGGCTTCGGCACGTCGGTTCCGCTGATCTCCTTCGTGACGCGCGCGCTGCTCGAATATCGCGCCGCCTATCCGGCCGTGCATCTGACGCTGGGCGAGATGAGCCGCGACGCGCAGATCGCCGGCATCGCCGAAGGCAGGATCGATCTCGGCCTGTTCCGGGGCTTCGATCCGCCGTCGCTGCCCGAAAGCCTGATCGCGAAGCGCCTGTGGGACGAGGATATCCGGATCGCGATGCGCGACGATCACCCCCTGGCGGCTTCCGGCAAGCCGGTCAGGCTCGCCGAGATCGCGGATGAGCCCTTCGTGCTCTACGAGCCCGATCTCGGCGCGGGCTTCACCGATCATCTCGGCCTGTTGTTCCGCCGCGCCGGACGGCAGCTTCGCGTGGCGCAGGAAGTGAGCGGCCTCACCAGCCTGCTAGGCCTCGTCGCGGCGGGCTTCGGGATCACCGCCCTCTCCCGCTCGCTCAGCCGGCTGCGGCTCGATCATCTTGTCTGCCGGCGGCTGGACGAGCCCGATGCGGTGAGCCGGCTGTGGCTGATCCACCGCGAATCGCTCTCGCCCGCCGCCCGCCGCTTCACCGCCTTGCTCGCCGCCAACGCCGATTCCGCGACGGCTTCGAACGACGTGGTTCGCGCGCTCGACCGACCCGGCGGCGCTTGATTGCTTTTGTCTGAGAATAATGTCGTCACCCGGTTGCGGAGCCGCGCCGGCCCGCCTAGCTAGGCGGCGTCGACGCAAGCTGGGAGATGGCAATGGTGAACGGATCGATCCTGATCGGGGCTTCCGAGGAAACCGGGGGCGCGCTGTTCAAGGCGGTCGATCCGGCGACGGGCGAGCAGATCGAGCCCGGGTTCGCCTCGGCCGGCCCGGCGGAGGTGGATCGCGCCTGCGCGCT